>JBFYSG010000016.1:0-15415 GCA_041301835.1 Chloroflexota bacterium
GTTTTCGTTCTGCCATTGTTACTCCTCAATTCCGGTCACGCGGGCGCCGAATTCGCCATCCCGTACGCGTACTTTCAGTCCATCCCCAGGTTTAACCTGGGCAATTCCTTGGACCACCCGCCCATCCTTTGTGCTGCTGACGACCGCATAGCCGCGCTGCAGCACTGCCTGGGGATCAAGGTTCAGCAGGCGATGCTCCATGGATGCCAGTTTTAACCTGGCAAGCGCGAGCGCATGCGCCTGCGCTGCGATCAACCGCCGTTCCAACTCATCCGTCCGCTGCCTCTCACCCAGCAGTTGCCGCCCGGGCGAGACCACCCTCAGGCGGTCCGCCTGCCATGCCAGCAGCTCGCGCCGGTGTGCGAGCCATGAATTCATCCCCTCACGGAGGGCGGCATCTTGTTGGTCCAGGTCTGCCAGCAGGTCGGTGCGCGTGATGGGCGTGGCGAGTTCAGCCGCGGCGGTCGGGGTCGGGGCGCGCAGGTCGGCGGCAAAATCCGCCAGGGTGAAGTCAGTCTCGTGCCCCACCCCGGTAATGACCGGCGCAGCGGAGGCAGCCACCGCCCGGACAACGCTTTCCTCGTTAAAGGACCACAGGTCTTCCATCGACCCGCCGCCGCGCGCCAGCAGGATCACATCCGGCGCCGCCCCTGCATTCAGCGCATCCAGCGCAGCAGCGATGCCCGCAGGTGCCTCCACGCCCTGCACCGGGGTCGGCGCCAGGACGACCTCCGCCAGGGGGAAGCGCCGCCGCAGGGTGTTGAGGATATCCCGCAGCGCCGCGCCGGTCGGGGAGGTGACCACGCCGATGGTGCGGATCCGGGCGGGGATGGGTCGCTTGCGTTCCGGGTCGAACAGCCCTTCCGCCTCGAGCACAGATTTGAGGCGAAGGAATTCGGCATACAGCGCGCCCTCCCCGAGCGGGCGGATGATATCCACGTAGAGTTGATATTGACCCCCGGCTTCATACAGGCTCACACCGCCGTGCGCCTCGACCCGGGCGCCATCGACCGGTGCACTCTTGAGCCGCGCGGCATGCGTGCGCCACATCACACAGCGCAGCTGTGCGCCGGCATCCTTCAGCGTGAAATAGACGTGACCGGAAGCCGGGCGCGAGAAATTGGAGATCTCGCCTTCCACCCAGATCTCCTGCAGGTCAGAGGTGTTCTCAAGTAAACTGCGCACACGGCGCGTCAGGCTGGTAACCGTATAACGCGGTGCGGGATCGAACAGGACCGCTTGCATAGACACAGAATACCCGCAAGTCAGATGGATGTCAACCGTCCAGTTCCAAGCCGGGAGGACCGGACCGCTGGCAGGCGATTTTCCAGCCTGGAACCTGTTCCTCTTGACCTCCTTTTTTGCTACAATGGTATGCGATGAAACACATCTGGGCGCCCTGGCGCATTAGATCCTTTACTCAGCCCAAGACCGGGTGCGCTTTCTGTTCCATCCAGGAGGAACAAGATGGTCCCGGCAACCTGGTTGTCTGGCGGTCAGAATCCTGTCTGGTGGTCTTGAATCGCTACCCTTACACCAGCGGTCATGTACTGGTGATCGCCAAAGAGCACATAAATTCTCTGGAAGGACTTACCCCCGCCTGCCGTGCCGAGATGATGGAACTGGCGACCCGCTGCATGACCATCCTGCGCGCCGTCTACCAACCGGATGGATTCAACCTCGGTGCCAACATCGGCGGTCCTGCGGGCGCCGCCATTCCCGGGCATGTGCACCTCCATATCGTCCCCCGCTGGAGCGGCGACACCCATTTCATGACCGTCCTCGACAGCACCCGGGTGCTGCCCGAGGCGCTCGAGGAAACCTATCAGCGATTCCGGCAGGCATGGCTGGCGCAGGCATAACATCCCGCAGCCCTCGCACCTGATTGCCCGCCAGATACCCACCTTTCCCAAACCCATCGCCAGAAGACAGGGTTATGACATAAAGATCCGGCTTTCCGGCACAGGGAACAGACTTTCTTCACCAGGGATGGATCGCAGGTGCCCATGAACACATGCTATGATTTTGTCATCATCGGTTCAGGATTCGGCGGGTCGGTATCCGCTTTGCGCCTGACGGAAAAGGGTTATTCCGTCCTCGTCCTCGAGCGCGGCGAACGCTACCGCACCGAAGATTATCCGCGCACCAATTGGAACCTCAGGAAATTCCTCTGGTTTCCAGCGCTCGGCTGCCGCGGCATCTTCGAAATGACCTTCATGAACGGTCTGCTTGCCTTGCACGGCAGCGGCGTGGGCGGGGGTAGTTTAACCTATGCGAATGTTCTGGTCGAACCGGATGACCGCCTGTTTTCCGCACCCTCCTGGAAACATCTGAACGACTGGAAGAATGAACTGCAGCCGCATTACAACACCGCCCGCCGCATGCTGGGGGTGACAACCAATCCGCGCCTGATGAAAGCCGATGAAACCATCCGGGAGATCGCCGCCGGGTATGGGTTTGGTGCCACCTTCCGCCCGACTGAAGTGGGTGTGTTCTTTGGGGAAGAGGAAGTGAAAGTGCCTGATCCCTACTTTCAAGGCGCAGGTCCTGATCGGGCAGGCTGCAATTTCTGCGGCGGCTGCATGGTCGGCTGCCGCTACAATGCCAAGAATACGCTGGACAAGAACTATCTCTATCTTGCGGAAAAGCATGGCGCCGAGGTCCGCCCAGGCTGTCGCGTGCGGGACCTGCGTCCGCTTGAGGCAGGGCAAGCTGATGGTGCCCGGTACGATGTGATCTTCAACCACCATGCCGCGCCTTTTCAGCGCAGTGCCTCGGTGCGCGCCCGGAACGTGATTGTCTCCGCCGGGTCGCTCGGCAGCCTGGAACTCCTTTTCCGCTGCCGCGAGATCACCCGTTCCCTGCCGAACATCTCGGCATGCCTGGGCAACCGCGCCCGGACGAACAGCGAGAATATCCTCGGCGTCACCGCGCGCGGGCGCGAGGTCGATTACTCGCAGGGCATCGCCATCACCTCCATCGCCAGCCTGGACGAGGTGACCTGCGTGGAGCCTGTGCGCTATTCGGAAGGCTCCTCCTTCATCCGGTTGCTGACCGCACCGCTCATCTCCACCCGCGGGGGGATCATGACCCGCATCCTGAAAACAGCCTGGGAGATCGTCCGGCATCCCTGGGATTTCTTGTACAGCAAGTTCTTCTCGAACTGGGCACGCTTCACCACCATCCTGTTGGTCATGCAAACCGAGGAGAACCTGACCCGTGTCCGCCTGGGAAGGAGTCTGTTCACCCTGGGCCGCCGGGGGCTGGTGATCCGTCCGGAAAAAGCCCATGTTGCCAGCGCGCTGGTGCTTGCCAACCAGGTCACCCGCCTGTTCGCGGAAAAGACGAATGGAATCCCGGACACCGCCTTCACCGACAGCCTGTTCAATTTTCCGACCACCGCGCATTTCATGGGGGGTGTACCCTTTGGACTCGACGACCGCGAGGGGGTCATCGGTCTGGATTACCAGGTGCACAACTATCCCGGGCTGTTCGTGGTGGATGGTTCGGTCATGCCGGCGAACCCCGGCGTCAACCCCAGCCTGACCATCACCGCCCTGGCAGAATACGCCATGAGCAAGATCCAGCCCAAGCCAGCCGGTCCTGAGAATTGACCAAGCCGATCCAGCACACTCGTATCACACAATTGCCCGTGCCCGAATCCATCTGCGGCGGGCAGTTGGATTCATTCCAGATCGTCGAAAGCGGGAAGAGCCAGGATCTACTCCTCGATTACCAGGCTCTCGACCCAGCCCGGCACACCGAACTGCTCGAACAGGATGGGCACCTCTTCGAGCGCAGCCGGGGTCATTACCTGCCGCGCCGCCTGCGGTTCTTTGGCATCGAAGGCGTGATGATCCAGGGCTTGTACCGGGATCTTGGCAGCCTGGAGCCGGACCACCCTGCCCGCATCCTTGTGGATCTGTATAACTGGGTGAGCGCAGGCGAGAGTCTGAATTTTTTCCTTTTGTTCGGTCGTTCCAGCGATGATGCGGAGATCCGTTTTTTTGCCCGCCGGGTGGAGCGGGTGGAAAGAAATGGGACTCCCGCGCCCTTTGATTTTCGCCGCGATTGGTCACCTGCCCCACCCATGCCTGCCGGGCTGGTGCCAAAACCGGGGGCGATCCACAAGCGCTTTGGAGGTGACCCGGTGACTGTTCAATTGAACGGGCGGGAGGCTCATCGGCGTCTCTTCGTGGGCGGTGTGGATATCCAGCCGGTCAGGCGACCTGCAGTGGGTGCGGTGCTCAACCTGGGCGAGCATCCCAGCGCCTGGTCGGGAGGAAAAGCGCTTCCCCAGACCGACCGGTGGGAGAATATCGGGGAGGGTTCCCGGGGGATGAGCCTTGCCGTCCTGCGCCAGCAAGCCGCATGGGTGATCGAACGCCTGCAGGACGGGCAGCGCGTCCTGGTGCACTGTGCCGCCGGGATGAACCGCTCGGTGACCGTGTGCTGCGCCGTGCTGATCATGCTGGAAGGACTCTCCGCCGGGCAGGCGCTGGCACGCGTGCGCCAGCATCATCCCTGGGCGCGCCCAGATGGTCAGCATTGGCTGACTCTGAAATGGTTGGCAGCAACCCAAACGCCTGCCAGACAGCGCCCCCTGTCCGACTGATCAGCAGGAAGAACTGACCATACCGCAAGCAGGGTCCCAACCAGGATACGAGTCCCTGGTGCGCACCCGCTCCGCCAGGGACCCGGACGGGGGAAATTGCCATGAAATTGTCCGTATCCAGGTGCTTGCCGGAACGTCATAGGTAGTGGGGGGAAACCAAACCATTGACGCGGAGGTGGATGGACATCAATTGAGACAATGCACTTGAAGACCCGGGAAATTCAGACCATCACCCATCATGAAATTCCTTGAGGAGAAAAGCATGAAACGCTCAGCCATATTTCTTTCCGTGGCGCTGATCTTTGCACTTGCACTGACGCTCTTCATGAACTACCCGGCAGCATCGGCTTCACAAACCGGGACAACCCGCGTCATGGTCGGGTACGAGCCTGGATCCAAGGGGGTTGTTGAGCGCGCCCTCCAGGGAGCAGGAGCGCAATTCCACTTTGCTTTTGACAATCTCAATACATTGGTCGTCTCGCTTCCCAGCAGCGCATTGGCAGGCATTTCCAACAATCCGCATGTCATCCTGGTCGAAGAGGACCCGGAGCGCTATCTCATCGGTGCGAGCATGCCCATGCCGGATGTCTTCAGCAGCCTGACCGCGACCGATGTGATCGATCCCTTTGCCCAGGTCGTACCCTTCGGCATCGATATGGTCCAGGCACGCGATGTCTGGGATGCTGACCGGGATGGCGCTGTCGATGCTGGCGCGCCAACCGGAGAGGGTCGCACCATTTGCATCATCGACTCGGGTTTGTATGTCGATCATGTCGACCTGACCGGCATCAACCTGCTGGGCGGTTATCCCAGCGGGTGGGATACAGACCTGTTCGGTCATGGTACGCATGTCGCCGGCACGATCGCAGCGATGAACAACGATTTTGGCGTCGTCGGGGTGACACCCGGGACAGTCAGCCTGTATATCGTCAAGGTTTTCGGGGATGACGGCGCCTGGGCGTATGCCTCCACCCTGGTGGATGCCGCCAATCGCTGCTCCGCAGCAGGAGCCAATATCATCAGCATGAGCCTGGGCGGCTCGAAGGCGAGCACCACCGAACGGAACGCCTTCGCCTCGCTGTATTCCCAGGGCATCCTGTCCGTGGCTGCCGCCGGGAACGATGGTTTGACCATCTATAACTATCCGGCTTCCTATCCCACCGTTGTTTCTGTCGCCGCGATCGATGAAGCCATGCTGGTGGCTGATTTCTCCAATCAGAACGACCAGGTGGATCTGGCTGCCCCAGGCGTGGCTGTGCTCAGCACTCTGCCCTACCTTGATTCCAGCTCTGTCGTCGTGGACGGGATCACCTACTCCGCCAGCCATATCGAATTCTCCGGTCGAGGCGCCGCCTCCGGCGCTCTGGTGAGCGGTGGTCTGTGCGACAGCGTCGGCTCATGGAGCGGCAAGGTGGTGCTGTGCGAGCGTGGCGTGATCGATTTCTATACGAAAGTGATCAATGTCCAGAACGGCGGTGGGGTTGCCGCATTGATCTACAACAACCTGCCCGGTAACTTCCTCGGAACCCTGGGCGAAGGCAACACGTCCAGCATCATCGGTCTCAGTCTCAGCCAGGAGGATGGGCAATTCCTGGTCGCCAATAAACTCGGCGCCGTGGCGGACCTCTCCAGCATCCTGACCATCCCCGCCTCGGGTTACGAAGCCTGGGATGGCACCTCGATGGCAACACCGCACGTCTCTGCTGTTGCCGCGCTCATCTGGTCCTCCCGTCCGACCGCCACCAACACCATGGTGCGCGACGCGTTGTTCGCCACGGCTTTTGACCTGGGGACAATCGGTCGCGATAATGCCTACGGCTATGGACTGGTGCAAGCCTATGATGCCTTACAGGCTTTGAACCCGCCTACCCCCACGAATTACACCCATGTTTCCGACCTGGATAAGACCGCCACGAAAATCACAACGAACACCTGGAAGGCTACTGTCACGATCACCGTGACCGATGCCACCGGTGTGCCGGTCGCCAATGCCACGGTCGCGGGTGCCTGGAGCGGAGGGTACACTGCGTCGGTCACCTGTGTCACCAACACAGTGGGTCAATGCTCGGTCAGTACCCCGACCCTGAGGAAGACCGCCAGCAGCGTCACCTTCACAGTCACCAATATCACCCACGCGACATTGACCTACCTCCCTGCCGCGAATACCGATCCCGACGGTGACAGCACCGGAACAGCCATTACCGTCACCCGCCCATAACCTGAACTTCCCGGGTCAGGTAGGCGTGAGCCGGGTCCATCTGGACCCGGCTCTTGTTTGCCCCTACTTGCGTGCTTTCTCCACGTACTCATTCACCGCTTCGAGCATGAACCCTGCCAGGCGGGGATCGAGGGCATCGAAGTTCTGCTTGAAACGCTCGTCCTGGTTGTAGCCTTGCGCTAGCGCCAGCAGTTGGTCCAGGTCCGGCGTCCAGAAATAATCCATATGCTCGCGCCAGCGGGCGATGCAGGCTTGCACTTCCGGGCTGGCAGGTCCCTTGTCCATCACTGCCAGGATGTCCAGGTAAACCTGCCGTCCTTCCTCCAACACCTGCTTCTTCTTCCCGGGGCTGTAGGATTTCCATTTACGGTTGGAAGCGCGCACGATCTCCGGGTCGTACAGCTGCTCAGCCTGGCGGGCATACTCCTCCTGCTGTTCCTCGCTGAATGCTGCGAATAATTGTTTCTCCTTCATTTTCTTCGATCCTTTCAAATGGAGTAGGGTGTCATCCACGGTCTGGATGAGATGGTTAAGACGCTGCACCTGCCTGCCAAGCGCCTGGCGATGCTCTTCCAGCGCCGACCTGATGTTAAAATCGCTTCGGCTCATGAGGCGCTTGATCTCCATCAGGGGCATATCCAGTTCACGGTAGAACAGGATCTGCTGCAGGCGCAGGACTGCCGCCTCCCCGTAGTAGCGATAGCCGTTGTCGCCGATGCGCTCCGGCGCGAGCAGACCGATCTCATCATAATAGTGCAGGGTCCTGGTGCTGACCCCTGCCAGGTCGGCGAGCTGCTTGACCGTGTAACTCATACCGGCAGTATAAACTATAACGTAACGTTAATGTCAAGGGTTTTTACGTTGATCAGTGCGCGTGGATCGCAAGCCAATTCCCGAAATCCACTATAATCGAGGCAGGTACCGTGGAGGATCGAGGAAGCATGGATGTGTTGTTCCTGAATGAGCACCTTCTTGTCGTGGATAAGCCTGCCGGGGTCGCCACCCTGCCCGGAGGCTGGGAGGCGGGACCGGACCGGCAGGCAAGCCTGCTTGAAATGCTGGAAAAAGAGCATGGAAAACTATGGGTGGTGCACCGCCTGGATCGATCCACCAGCGGGGTCATCCTGTTCGCCCGGGATGCCACCATCCATCGCACCCTGAACCGCCTGTTCGAGACCCGCCAGGTGCGGAAGACCTATCACGCCATTGTGTGCGGTGATCCTGCCTGGCAGGAACACACCGCCCGGCACCGCCTGCGCCAGAACAGCGGGCACCGCCACCGCAGCGCGGTGGATCATGCCCACGGCAAGACCGCCGCGACCCGCTTTACGGTACTGGAGCGATTGTGGCGGCATGCGCTGGTGGAGGCTGTCCCGGAGACCGGGCGCACGCACCAGGTGCGCGCCCATGCCGCCGCGCTTGGATTCCCCCTGCTGGCAGACATCTTGTACGGCGCGCCGGAGACGGAAGTCATCGCGCGGACCGCCTTGCATGCGCTTTCCCTTGAACTGGAATTGGATGGCAAACAGGTGACCTTCTCTGCACCCCACCCAACCGACCTGAAACGCGCCCTGGAAAAATTGAGAGCCGGCTTGTGACCGGCTCTCTTTTTCCTATAAGATCTTCCTGGATTCCATGTAGAAACGTTTTTCTTTCGCCTCCCCCATCGAGAAAGTCTTGCGCGGCAGGGCGCCATCCAGGATGACTGTCTTGAACAGGTCGCTTTTTTCCATCCCTGGGACGTAGAAGGCGGCATTGCCCGGTTTGTTTCCCAGGTCGCAGACAACATCCTGACCGTGGACGTAATCCAACCGGTCTGCGCCGTTCTCCTTCATGTAAATATCCAGGAATGCCTGTAAACTGCCCACCGCCAGGTTGGAGCTGGGCTTCGGGATCTCGAGCACACCGAACGGCTTGCTTTCACCCCCGCTGATCACACCAACCAGTTGTTTCCCTTTTTTCTGACGGTCCACGCGGCGGATCATTTTTTCGGCATTCCCCACCGGTGTGACCTTGATCTGACCGAAGTACTGGCGCATGGAGGCGTACAGGTCTTTGCGCAGACCAAAGAGGACGCGGTGGATGGGCTCGAATTCCAAGCCGCTATCGTGGACGTTCTCCAGTTCGACCAGGGCGTAGCGTGCCGGGTGGTCCAGACCCACTGCCGGTTTGACCCGTTCCCAGACCGCCTTGGCGGTCGCCAGGGAATGGTTGCCGTCGCCCATGGCGAACAGCAGCACAGGCGTGTTCGGGTCCAACTCATAGCGGGAAGTGAAGGTCTGCGGGCGCGCCAGGTTGCGCAAGGCGGCTATCACGCCTGCTTCCTGTGCCTCGGTCAAACCGTAGCCGCTCAAATGACCGGAGCCGAGCATCAGGTCGAAGTCGTAGAGCACTTCCATGTTGGATTTTTCCCTGCCCAGCGGTTCCAGCACGGTTTTCCGGGGATCGTCGATCAGCACCAGGATATGCGGCAGTTCCAGCGCCGCCCCGGTGCGGATGCGCATGCGTGGGGGCAGGCGCTCGATGATCGTGCCTTCGGTCGCCCGGATCAGGCTCGTGGAGCCACGCGTATAGTCATAACACTCCAGGTCGAGGCAGAGCATCAAGCCCCGGCGTGTCCTTCCCTCAAACGTCCGTTCCACATAGATGAAACCTTCACGCGGAACGAGATGTCCCTGTTGAAGGTATGAGCGCATGTGCTCCTGGATCAAGCGGATGCGTTCCTCCTCTCCAGGCTGATCCAGGTAGACTTCGGGCAGGATGAGGTGATAGGTGGATGGGGCGTCCCCGACGAACTTCTCCACCTCCTGCCAGTAAGCGGGCTGGGAGGTGAACTGGTCGCAGGCGATCACTGCCCACTTGCCCGGGTCGATCCCCTTTTGAGGCAGGTACAGTTGTGGTACTTGGATACCGATATCGTCGTAGGTTCTCATGGGTCCTTTGGCGGCTTTTTGGCGTGTATCAGCGTCTGTCAAGCCGAATGGGATTTTGCAAAGTCGATCAGTTTCTCCGCCACCTCCGCCCCTACACGACCCTGGGCTTCGCGCGTCGCCGCGCCAATGTGAGGCGAGCAGATGACGTTCTCCAGTTTCGCCAGTTTCCAGTCCGACGGAGGCTCCTCGGCGAACACATCGAGCGCGGCACCGGCAACCTTGCCGCTTGCCAGGGCATCTGCCAGGGCGCCTTCGTTGATGATCCCCCCGCGGGCGCAGTTGATGATGCGCACGCCGGTCTTCATTTTTTCGAACTGCGCGGCGGCGATCATGTCCGCGGATTCCTTCGTCTTGGGCAGATGCAGGCTGATGTAATCAGATTGGCTGAGGACATCATCCAGTGAGGTCAAGCGCACACCGGCGGCTTCCTTGACATAGGGGTCATACGCCAGCACGGTCATGCCCAGGGCGGAGGCGCGCAGGGCAACTTCCTTGCCAATGTTACCGATGCCGATGAGACCGAGCGTCTTGCCGCCCAGTTCATCGCCCTCAAAGGCTTTCTTCTCCCATTTCTCCGCCTTCATGCTGGTAGATGCCTTGTAAAGCGTGCGCGCCAGCATGAACATATAACCGATCGCCAGCTCGGCGACCGAGGCAGAGGATGCTTTTGGGGTGTTCATCACCGTGATGCCCTTGGAACGGGCGTACTCGGCATCGATGGTATCCAGACCCACACCCCCCCGGACGATAACCTTGAGGTTGGGGCAGACATCGATCAGCGGCTGGCGGATCTTCGTGCGCGAGCGCACCACGCAACCATCATAATTCGGCAGGATGGCAGGCAGTTCTTCCGGTGTGATCTCGAATTTCGTATCCACCGTCAAGCCAGCGGCACGCATCTTTTCGATGGCATCCATCTCGGTTTTATCACAGACCAGTATCTTCATTGCGTCTCCTTCCAGGTATGTTATTAAATGAAAAACAAGGAATCCCGGATCGATGATCCGTTCTTCCCTGTTGGCAATTGGGCTCCGTTCACGCCGCCATTGTAACACGCCATACCTGCCTGTCAACTGATTTCCATCCTGCGCGGAGAGTGCTTATTGTTAGTGTATCTTCGCGCCGTGCTGGGCTATAATCGAGAAGAAGCGATCCAATTCTCTTCCAACCATACAGGAGATCAAATGACCAAACGTGTTCACAATTTCAATCCTGGACCCGCGGTCCTGCCGTTCGAAGTGCTGCAGCAAGCGCAGGCAGAACTGCTTGACTATCACGGTACGGGCATGTCGATCATGGAGATCAGCCACCGCTCGAAGGATTTTGAAGCCATCGTCGCAGAAACACAACAAGACCTGCGTGACCTGCTCGGCATCCCCGCAAACTACAAGATCCTCTTCCTGCAGGGCGGCGCCAGCCTGCAATTTGCCATGATCCCGATGAACTTCCGCCCGGCAGGAGCATCGGCAGATTACATCGTCACCGGCACCTGGAGTAAAAAAGCCTTCAAGGAATCACAAAAACTGGGCGCCTCCAAAGCAGCTGCCAGCATGGAAGCCGAGAACTTCAACCGCCTGCCCACCCAGGCGGAATTGAAACTGGACCCGCAAGCCGCCTACCTGCACTTCACTTCCAACGAGACCATCCACGGCGTGGAGTACTTCGAGGAACCGGTCCCACCTGCCGGGGTGCCGTTGATCTGTGACGCCTCCTCCGATTTCATCAGCCGCCCTCTCGATGTAAGCAAGTACGCCATGCTCTACGCCGGCGCGCAGAAGAACGCCGGACCTTCCGGCGTGGTGATCGGCGTCATCCGCGAGGACCTGCTGGCGAAGGTGCCGGCGAACCTGCCCAATCTGCTGGACTACAAGGCGCTGGCAGAGGAGAATTCCCTGCTCAACACGCCGCCCTGCTGGAGCATCTACATTGTGGGGTTGGTGCTGAAATGGGTTAAACACCTGGGCGGCGTGGCGGCCATCCAGAAACGAAACCAGGAGAAGGCGGGGCTGGTGTACCAGGTCATCGATGCCAGCGGCGGTTTCTATAAAGGCCATGCCCGCAGCGACCGCTCGGTCATGAATGTAACCTTCCGCCTGCCCTCCGAAGCGCTCGAGGAGCAGTTTGCCGGCGAAGCCAAGAAGCGCGACCTGATCGGGTTGAAGGGACATCGCTCGGTGGGCGGGATACGCGCCTCGCTTTACAATGCTTTGCCGCTCGAAGCTGTGCAGGAACTGGTTAAATTCATGCAGGAATTCCAGCAGAAGAACGGTTAAGCGCGGCCCTGACTTTTAAGAGAAGCCCGGCTCCATGGAGCCGGGCTTTTTTGACGCGATCAGCCTTCCGCGGCGCCCCGCCTCGTTCAGGGCACCGACAGAATGATCGGTGCGTTGATATTCAGGCTGAACCAAGTCTTCAATACATTATGACTTGAATCTTCGACCTTTACGTCGTATGTGCCCGGCGCCACGCTCCAGGTGAAACTCCCACCGGACGGGATCGTGTTGGGACCACCCAGCTTATCTTCACCCCACTCGGGGGATGAACTCAACGAGATATAGGCATAGAAGATGGTGGTCGCCCCATAATTTTCGATGGTCACGGAGGGCAAAATGAGCACCAAGGGCACCGTTGGCGTCATCGTTGGTGTGGGTGGTGGCGTGATCACCGGCAGTGTGCTGGTATCCCCGCTTACCGTGGCGTATTGCCCCCATAACCAGCACGTCACCGCCAGATTGGATGGCAGCCGGATGATCCAATTATCGCTGGAGGCGCTGCGCCCCACCACCTCGGCGCTCTGCCCCACCGCCAACGCTCCGACGATCGCGTAGGCTGTCCCCGGTCCCAGGCGGCAGTTCGTGTCCACGCTTACCGTCACGGTGACCGTCACGGTGACCGTGCCTCCCGGCGGTTGCGGGGTTTCTCCTGCCTCGGGGACAGACATGGCTGCCATGGTCTGTTCGATCGCCATGGCGATCTGGGTCTGCTCCAGCGCAGCCTGGGTTCCTGCCAAACCATCGGCGGCTGGCGGGGAAACCTGAAAGAGGTTGCAGGCGGACAGGAGGATGAATACTGCCAGTAGTAGGCTCAACACTGTGAATCTCTTCATAGATCCTCCATCTCAATTCGATCAATCATCAGTTGCCATTATCATACGAAATTCACAGGCACATTACAAGCCGTACTTGCGGTCTATCCGCTTCCTGTTTATGGTTATAATACCCAGCGATGGAAGACTTCTTCGCCGACCCGCAGGTCGAGCGCCTGCCGCCCGAGGCGGTCCGCATACGCCGTGTGCAGGCGGAACCGGACCCGGACGGGCGGCGCATCCGCGTCAGCCTCGAAATGACACCCTTCCTGAAGCGCCCGGAACTGGAGATCAGCCTGCTTAACCCATCCGGAAACCTGTGCGCCACCGCCAGCATCCTCGAGCCGATGAATTGGAGCCTCGAATTCACCCTGCATATCCGCACGCTCCAACCAACGCCCGGAACGCACACCCTGACGATCCAACTGCTTTATCCCGACCTGGGCGAGGCGGATCGCCACCAGATCAACGTTGAGGTCCCCCCTGCGAGCCAACCATGACCTTTGACCATCGTTCCCAGCGGTGTGCCCTGATCCTGGCGTGCCTGCTCCTGCTCGGCAGCGCCTGCACACCCAGCCCGACACCCACACCTGCCTCGCCCACTGTCTCGGACACCCCCACGCCATCCCAGACCGCCAGCGAAGCTGCCACGCAGACTCCCTGGATCATCACAGTCCTCCCGCAGGCTACGCAGGACTTGCCAGGCGAGGCACAGGGCACCTTCATCCTCTCCCTGCCTGACGGCGGCTATGACCACCTGTTCGCATACAACCCTGCCTCCCTGCCGCTCACCCGCCTGACCGCCAGCCCCTGGGACGATATTTCCCCTGCGCTTAGCCCGGATGGCAACTGGGTGTTGTTTGCATCGCGCCAGAACGGCTATTGGGACCTGTATATGCTGAACCTGCAAAGCGGTGGGATCCTGCGCCTGACCGACAGCCCGGAATATGACGGGGCTCCAGCCTGGTCGCCGGACGGCTCATGGTTGGTGCATGAAACCTATACCGATCAGGGCATGGAGATCATCATCCGCTCGGCGATCGATCCCAGCGTTCTGCCGATCCAGATAACCAACGACACCTTCCTGGATTCCAGCCCGACCTGGTCACCGCTCGGCAGGCAGATCGCCTTTGTCTCCAACCGCAGCGGAGAACCCGAGATCTGGATCGTCGACCTCGACCGCGCCTCCAGTGACCAATTCATTAACGTCAGCAACAGCACAGGCACGCTCGAGTCACACCCAGCCTGGTCGCCGGACGGCACCCGCCTGGCGTGGGCATCTGCAGATCCTGTCACGGGTCTGACCAGCCTGTGGGTCTGGAACATCCTGAGTCCCGATGCCCCGGCGGTGCGCATCGGTGCAGGCGACCTGCCGGTGTGGCAGGACCAGGAGATCCTCGCCACCCGCCTGTCCGCCCCGACCCAGGTGCACTTGACCGCGTACCACCTGCCTTCCAGCCTGCTCACGCTGCCGCCTGTGCTGCTGCCCGGAGACCCGCAGGGCATGGATTTTGGTGTCACCAGCGTATCCCTGCCGGGCATCTTCGCGGCAAGCGCCAGCCTGACCCCTGCACTCCTCTACCTGCCAGCGGAGGACGGCGGCAGTGATACCCTTCCCGGCAGAACCGCCCTGGTGGACCTAAGCGATGTCGTGGCATCCTATCCCCAACTCAGTGATGCCGTCGATGAAGCCTTTCAAGCCCTGCGCGCCCGGGTGGCGCTTGAGTGCGGTTGGGACGTGCTCGCCAACCTGGAAAATGCCTTTGTGCCGCTCTCCGTCCCGCTCGATCCCGGGCTGGAGCAGGATTGGCTCTACAGCGGGAGGGCATTCACTTTAAATACCGCGCTGATCCAGGCTGGCTGGATGGTTGTCGTGCGCCAGGATTTTGGACAGCAGACCTGGTGGCGCATCTACCTGTACACCACCGCCCAGGATGGCTCGATGGGACGCCCGCTGGCAGAACAACCCTGGGATTTTTCCACCCGGAGCGGGTCCTCGCAAGCCTATGAGCAGGGTGGGACGTTGATGGATTCCATCCCCGGTGGATACTGGCTCGACCTGACCGCCCTGGCAGCAGAATTCGGCTGGGAGCGCCTCCCGGCGCTGACCACCTGGAGAACCTATTACTCGGGTGCCCATTTCAACGAACTGGCGTTCACTGCCGGGTTGGACTGGTACACCGCCATGCTCGAACTCTATCCGCCCGAGGCGTTGACCACCCCGACGATCGTCATCCCACCCACGCGCACCGTCACTCGCACACCGCTGTATTACCGCTCACCCACACCCACGCGCACATCCACGCCCCGTCCCACCAACACACCATGAATCACCGGTGCCGATCACTCTGCTTGCTGCTGATGCTGGCATGGACAGCCGCCTGTACACCCGGCGCGCCGGCAACGGTCGCGCCTGCAGCTTCTCCCGAAGTCATCCAAAGTCCTGCCGCTCCCAGCCCTACGCCTTCCCAGACCCCCGATGCACCTGCCGTGCCCCCGCAGGAAACCAGCGAAGCCACCCTGGCTATCCTGGATGCCCCGCCTTCCAGCCAGACCGTGGAAGC
>JBFYSG010000017.1:0-3610 GCA_041301835.1 Chloroflexota bacterium
ATCGCTCCATCCACCTGCGCCGCCCCGGTGATCATGTTCTTGATGTAGTCCCGGTGCCCGGGCATGTCCACGTGCGCATAGTGCCGCTTGTCCGTCTCGTATTCCACGTGCGCTATGTTGATCGTGATCCCGCGCGCCTTTTCCTCCGGAGCATTGTCGATCGAATCGTACGCCCGGAACTGCGCCTTCCCCAAGAACTGGCAGTACTTCGTGATCGCCGCCGTCAACGTCGTCTTCCCATGGTCGATGTGCCCCATGGTCCCCACGTTCATGTGCGGCTTCGTCCGCTCAAACTTCTGCTTCGCCATTTCGCCTTTCTCCTTCCAGATTGATTATGATGACTAGTTGTTCAGGATCTGCTGCGCCACCGAATCGGGTACAGGCGCATAATGATCAAATTCCATTGAAAAAACGCCGCGTCCCTGGGTTGACGAGCGCAATTCGGTGGCGTACCCGAACATCTCGCCCAAGGGAGCAGTGGCATTCACCGCCTGGGCATTCCCCAAGCGCATTTCCATGCCATGGATATTCCCACGCCGGCTGTTCAAGCCGCTGAGGATCTCGCCCAAGAACTCCTCCGGGGCAACAGTCTCGATCTTCATCACCGGCTCCAACAGGACCGGCTGTCCCTGCTGGACACCTTCCTTGAAGGCCATCGAGGCGGCCATCTTGAAGGCCATATCCGAAGAATCCACTTCGTGGAACGAGCCATCGAACAAGGTGACCTTGAGGTCGGTGACCGGGTATCCGGCGAGCACGCCGCTTTCGGCTGACTCGCGGACGCCTTTTTCCACGGCGGGGATGTACTCTTTCGGGATGACACCGCCGACGATCTTGTTCTCGAAGACCAAACCCGAGCCGCGGTCGCCGGGCTGCATGGAGATGACCACGTGGGCGTACATGCCGTGCCCGCCCGTCTGCTTGACGAACTTCTGGTTGATCTTGGGCACGAGGCGTGTGATGGATTCATGGTAAGCCACCCGCGGTCGGCCCACGTTGGCCTGGACGCGGAACTCGCGCATCATGCGGTCGACGATCACGTCGAGGTGGAGCTCACCCATGCCGGAGATGATGGTCTGACCGGTAGTCTCATCAGAACGCACCCGGAAGGTGGGATCCTCCTCGGAGAGTTTGCGCAAGGCCTCGCCCATCCTGTCCTGGTCGGCGGTGGTCCGGGGTTCGATCGCCACGTAGATGACCGGGTCGGGGAAGGTGATGTTCTCCAGGACGAGCATCCTGTTATCGCAGAGGGTATCGCCGGTGAAGGTGTCCTTGAAACCCAGCACGGCGGCGATATCGCCGGCGCGCACTTCGGTGATATCCTGGCGGTGGTCGGCATACATCTGCAGCAGGCGGCCGATGCGCTCACGTTTTCCCTTGGTGGAATTGGTGACCATCTGTCCCTGGCTGAGGGTTCCGGAATAGACCCGGAAATATGCCAGCCGGCCGACATAGGGGTCGGTGACGATCTTGAAGACCAGGGCACCCAGCGGGGCATCATCGCGGGGAGGCAACTCGACCTGCTGCTCCGAGCGGGGGTCAAGCCCCATCACGGGAGGGATATCGAGAGGCGAGGGCAGGTAGTCGATGACGGCATCGAGGACCGGCTGAACGCCCTTGTTGCGCAGGGAACTACCGCAGAAGATGGGGGTGGCCTTGCTGGCGATGACCGCCCGGCGAAGGGCAGCCTTGAGCTCGGCAATATCGATCTCCTCCCCTTCCAGGTAGCGGACAGTGAGGGCATCATCCAATTCGGCGATGCGTTCCACCATGACATGCCGGCGCTCTTCCGCCTCGGCTTTCATTTCCAAGGGAACATCGGCTTCACGCGGGTCGCGGCCCAGTTCATCATCCCAGTAGATGGCCTGCATGGTCATCAGGTCGATCACGCCCTGGAAGGCGGCCTCGGACCCAATGGGCATCTGCATGGCGATCGGCAGGGCACCGAGACGGGCACGGATGGATTCGATCGTTCGGTCGTAGGAGGCACCGACACGGTCCATCTTGTTGGCGAAACAGATGCGCGGGACGCCATATCGATCCGCCTGGCGCCAGACCGTTTCGCTCTGGGGTTCAACTCCCTGGACGGCATCAAAAACGACCACGCCGCCATCGAGGACCCGCAGGGAACGCTGTACTTCAGCGGTGAAATCGATATGACCAGGCGTATCGATGATATTGACCTGGTACCCTTTCCATTCGGCAGTGACGGCGGCGGAGACAATGGTGATGCCGCGCTCGCGTTCCTGGGCCATCCAATCTGTGACGGTGGTGCCGTCATCGACCGAACCGATGCGGTGGGTCTTGCCCGTGTAGAAGAGGATGCGCTCGGTGGTAGTCGTCTTACCGGCATCGATATGAGCAATGATGCCGATATTTCGATAATTCTCGAGCGGGAACGCGCGTGACATGGGGTTTCTAAACAGCCTTTTTAAGGTTCGGATACAGATTACATGCGATAGTGCGAGAAGGCGCGGTTCGCTTCTGCCATCTTGTGGGCTTCTTCGCGCTTGCGGATGGCGGCGCCTTCGTTCTTGTAGGCATCCAGCAATTCGTCGGCCAGTTTTTCCGAGAAGGATTTCCCGGCGCGGGCCTTGGCAGAATCCAATACCCAGCGGATCGCCAGGGTGGTGCGGCGAACCGGAGGAACTTCCATGGGCACCTGGTAGGTGGCACCACCGACGCGGCGCGGGCGGACTTCCATCACGGGGGCGATGTTCTTGAGGGCGGTCTCGAATACCTCCACGGGGTCCTTGCCACTGCTGCGATCACGGATGATATCCATGGCATCATACATCACCCGGGTGGCGGTGCTTTTCTTGCCGCGGGTGAACATGTGGTGGATGAGGGTCTGGATGGTCACGTTGTTGTAACGGACATCCGGCTGGATCTTACGGTCTTGGGGTTTTGCTCGGCGCATTTCCTACTCCATCCTCTTACGCAGTTTCTTTAGGGCGCTTGGCTCCATACTTGGAGCGTCCCTGTTTCCGATTGGCCACGCCAGTGGTATCGAGGGAACCGCGCACGATGTGATAGCGCACGCCTGGCAGGTCCTTGACACGACCGCCACGCACCAACACCACGGAGTGTTCCTGGAGCTGATGCCCCTCACCGGGGATATAGGCGGTCACTTCGATCCCGTTCGTCAGGCGGACACGGGCGATCTTGCGCAACGCGGAATTGGGCTTCTTGGGCGTGGTGGTACGCACCACGGTGCACACGCCGCGCTTTTGCGGCGAGCCCTTATCCTGGCGCACACGGCGCTGGCGCTTGGTGTTCAACGTATACTGCAGCGCCGGGGCCTTGCTCTTGGTTTTCTTGGTCTGGCGTCCTTTTCGGATCAATTGATTGATTGTGGGCACGTTCGCCTCCGGTACAGATTTCCTTGCTGATGATGAACTAGTTTTTCTCAATGAATGAGGCCATCGTCCGACCTGCCTGATGGCCTCACTCGTACGAACTACGCAGTGGGCAGTGCGACGCAGCAGCCCTTGTTAGGCAACGAAGGGCAATTTTATCATAATGAGCAAACGCCCGTCAAGAAGATTCCTTGATTTCCTCGGCAGCCAGGGTGTTCCTGATGGCAGCACTACCGATATCGATCAGGCCG
>JBFYSG010000018.1:0-11111 GCA_041301835.1 Chloroflexota bacterium
CGTTCTGCCGCTGTCCACAATGTCCTCCACCAGCAGGACGTCCCGCCCCTCGATGTTGGTGCGCACTTCCAGGTTGACGCGCACATTGCCGCTGGTGGCATAATGTCCAACGCCGTAGGAGGAGAGCGACATGCAGTCCACCTCCGGGTCGATGCTCATGTTGCGCAGCAGGTCGGCAGTGAAGGTGATGCCGCCGCGCAGCAGGCAGACCACCAGCAGGTTCTTGCCGCTGTACTCCCGGCTGAGCAGGGTGCCCAGCTCCTTCACCCGGGCGCTGATCTGCTCCGGTGTAACCAGTATCTCATCCATGAACTCGTGATAATCCTGCATGCTTCCTCCCAGTCTGGCGCGCTCCTGCCCGGCGCGCCTATTCCGGCGGGTGGTACTTGTCTGTGTCCACCACGGCAACGAACGGCAGGTTGCGGTAATACTCGTCCAGGTCAAGCCCATAGCCGAAGACGAACTTGTTCGGTATGGTGAAGCCGCGGTAGTGGATCGGCACGCGCGTCTCGCGCCGCTCTTCCTTGTCCAGCAGGGTGCAGATCTTAAGGCTGCGCGGCTGGCGGGTTTGCAGGTATTCCAAAACGTAAGCGATGGTGTTGCCGCTGTCCACGATGTCCTCCACCAGCAGGACATCCTTGTCATGGATGTCGGTATTCAGGTCGAGCGAGAGGCGCACGCTGCCGCCGGACTGGCGCGCCCCGGCGCCGTAGGAAGAGACCGCCATAAAATCGATCTGGTGCGGAACGGTGATCTGGCGCATCAGATCGACCATGAAGACCAGCCCGCCGCGCAGGATGCAAATGAGCACCAGGTCCTTGCCCTGGTACTCGCGGCTGATCTGGGCGCCAAGTTCTGCGATGCGCTGCTGCAGTGTGTCCGTATCGATCAGGATCTCAGACAGGATGTCCTGGTAGGCTTGCACGTCAGGGCTCCTCAGTCGCGCGGCACTTCGTGATGCTCACGGCAGCGCGCTTCGTACATTTCCGCTGCCCCGACGATGACAACCGGGTCGTCATAACGCGCCGGGCTTCCATTGACCAGCCGCTGGGTGCGGCAGGCGGGTTCGCCGCAGACCATGCAGATCGCCTGCAGTTTATCCACCCGTTCGGCGCGCGCCATCAGCACGGGCATGGGTCCGAACGGCTCGCCGCGGAAATCGGTATCCAACCCGCCAACGATGACGCGTTTATTGTCCGCCGCCAGTTTCTCGACAACGGTGATGATGCCCTCGTCGAAGAACTGGGCTTCGTCGATGGCGATGACCGTGGCGTCGGGCTCCAGGCGTGCCAGGATGTCCGCCGCCTTCGCCACCGGGATGGCGTCGAAATTCGTCCCGGCATGCGAGGTGACCTTTTCGACCGCATAACGGATATCGACGGCGGGCTTGAAGACTTGCACCTTCTGGCGGGCGATGACGGCACGCCGCAGGCGGCGGATCAGTTCATCGGTCTTGCCGCTGAACATCGAACCGCAGATGATCTCGACACTTCCCTTATGATGCATACACAGCCTCTTGAACCGGCTCCCCTGCCCCGTGTGCGTCAGCAGGGGTCCGGGTGGGATGATGACAACAAAACAGGCAGATGCAACCCCGCATCTGCCTGTCAAGTTTACCCGATAATCGCCTTACGCGGCAGGCGTTTCCGCCGCTTCGGGAAGATCGTATCCCAGGGCGCGCAGTTTCTTCTTGATGTCGATCAGGGATTTGCGCCCAAAACCTTCAATGGCAAGGGCGGCGGCTTCGCCTTCGGCGAGTTTAGCCAGGAACTGACCGACCTCGGTGATGCCAGCCTTCTTCAGGGCTTCGACCGGGCGGGCGCCCAGTTCCAGTTCGCTGATCGGACGCTGCGGGGAGACCTTCGAATCCGCCCGCGTTTTCTTGTCTTCCACGTAGGTCTGGCGGGCTTGCAGCTTCTTGTAGAAGCGATCCACCTGCCCCTCGATGTCGATGATGCGTGCCTGCTCGCCCGAGAAGAACGGGTGGCACTTGGAACAGACTTCCACGCGGATCTCTTTCTGGGTCGAACCGGTGGTCCAGGTGTTGCCGCAGGCGCAGGTCACCTTGGTGTCAGTGTAAAAAGTCGGATGAATACCTTGCTTCATGGGATTTCCTTTCGCGCCCTATTTCGGTTCCACGGGCATGACGTTGACGCGTTTACGCCCCTTGACGATGTCGTAGACCACCACGCCCTCGATGATCGAGAAGATGGTGTCGTCCTTGCCGCGATCCACGTTGAGACCCGGCAGGATGCGCGTGCCGCGCTGGCGGATAAGGATGTTGCCAGAAAGGACATGTTCGCCGGCATACTTCTTGACGCCCAAACGCTGGGCGGCGCTGTCACGACCGTTGCGGCTGGTGCCGCCACCTTTTTTATGTGCCATCTCTACCTCGCTCTCTTACTTCTTCGCCGCGGGCTTCTTCGCTGCCGCGGGTTTCTTCGCTGCGGGCTTGGCCGGTTTTTCCTCTGCCTTGGCTGGTTTGGTGGTCTTCGCCGGGGCAGGTTTGGCAGCCTTTTTGGCAGCCGGTTTTGCAGTCGGTTTGGCAGCCGGTTTGACTTTCGTGGCGGCTGGCTTGGGTGCAGTCTTTGCCTCAGACTTGGTCTTCGGCTTTTCCTCCACCACCTTTTCCGGTTTTACCTTGGGCGCCTCTGCCTTGAGCACCAGTTCGCTGCCGCCCACCTGCTGGACAAGCAGGCGAGTGTAGTTCTGGCGGTGACCGGTCTTGACGCGGATGCGTTTCTTCGGGCTGTAGTTGAAGATGGTTACCTTGGCGCCCTTGAAATGCTCGAGCACCTTGGTCCATACAGGATTGCCCTTGATGACCGGCGAGCCGATGGTGACATTGCCCTCATCCGACACCAACAGCACCTGCTCCAGTTTGAGGCTGTCGCCGGGCTTGACCGGCAGGCGGTCCACTTCAAGGGTCCCGCCCTCGACGGCTTTATATTGTTTACCGCCGCTTTCGACGATCGCGTATTTCATATTCATCTCCTGGTCTTCGCTTCGCCGTCCAGCCTGCGCCTGGTGCCCATCTTTCAGCGCCTACGCCTGCCGCCGGGGAAGCCGGGATGGATAAGGACGCCCCGGCTTTTTCCGCCGGGGCAGAAGCGAGCGGTATTATACATGCAAGCCGGGGACCTGTCAACATCCCGGCGCATACGCCTCCCCGCCCGGTCCTTGCAGCACGCGCCCGAACGGCGTGCCGGGGAAACATGCCATTGACAAACCGACCTCCATCCGCTACCCTAGACACATGGTCGCCTTGACCCCTGCCCAGATCGAGATCGCCAACCTCCCGACGGATGCCAGGGTCTTTCTGAGCGGACCTGCCGGCACGGGCAAGACCACCAGCGGGGTGGCGCGCCTGCAGGCGCTGTACCAGCAGGGCGTGCCGGGCGGTTCGATCCTGGTGCTCACCCCTCAGCGCACCCTGCAGGAACCCTACCAGCGCCTGCTCAACAGCCCCCTGCGGCAGCCGGGCGGCGAAGCGGTGTTGGTCACCATTGGCGGGCTGGCGCGGCGGGCATGCGACCTGTTCTGGTCGCTCGCGGCGGGACCTGCCGGTTTTGCCCATCCAGACAGCCCCCCAAGGTTCCTGACACTCGAGACGGCGCAATATTACATGGCGCGCCTGGTGCGCCCGTTGTTGGAGCAAAAGGGTTATTTCAGCTCCCTCACCATCGACCGCAACCGCCTGGTATCCCAGATCCTCGACAACCTGAACAAAGCCGCCGTGGTGGGATTCGCGCACAGCGCGATCGGCGCCCAGCTGGATGCCGCCTGGTACGGTGAGCCCGCCCAGCGCCGGGTGTATGCGGATGCCCAGGAATGCGCCAACCTCTTCCGTGCCTATTGCCTTGAACATAACCTGCTCGATTTCTCCCTGCAGATCGAGACCTTCTTCGATATCCTGTGGCGGGAACCCATCGTCCGTAATTACCTGGTCACCACCCACCGGCACATCATTTATGAGAACGTCGAGGAGGATATGCCGCGCGCCCACGACCTGCTGCGCGAATGGCTGCCGGAGTGCGAATCAGCCCTGTTCATCTACGATGAAGAAGCAGGCTTCCGCCGCTTCCTGGGCGCGGACGCGGAGAGCGGCTGGGACCTGGGCGAGAACTGCGACCAGACCGTGCGCTTTACCCGCTCCTTTGTGACATCGGCGCCCGTGGCGGAACTGGGAGAAGGACTGGTGCGCGCCATCCTGCCCGAATCTCCGGCGGCTTTTTCGCCTGCCAGCCCTCCTGCCGATGGGAGCCCCGCCGAGGCATTGGAGATCCTGCGCGCCCGCTTCTTCCCGGAGCTGCTGGATGCGATCGCAGCCCGCGCCGTGGAACTGGTACAGGCAGGCATCCCGCCTTCCGAGATGGTCATCCTGGCACCCTACCTGTCGGATGCCCTGCGCTTTTCGGTCACCAACCGCCTCGGCGCGCATGGGCTCCCCTGGCGCACCCACCGCCCGTCGCGTTCCCTGCACGATGAACCCGCCAGCCGCGCGCTGCTGACCCTATCGGCGCTGGCGCATCCCGGGTGGGGGCTGCGCCCGCCGCGCGCCGACCTGGCATACGCCCTGGTGCAAGCCATCGAAGGGCTGGACCTCGTGCGGGCGCAGTTGTTGACCGGCATCGTCTATCGTCTGCCCGAAGGTGACCTGGCGCCCTTTGACGGCATCCTTTCGGAGATGCAGGAACGCATCACCTTTGTGTTTGGCAACCGCTACACCGCCCTGCGCGACTGGATCCTATCCTACCGCGCCGGGGAACCCCTGCCGCTGGACCATTTCCTGCAAAAACTGTTCGCCGATCTGCTCTCCCAGCCCGGTTTCGGCTTCCACCGCGACCTTGACCCGGTGCGCGTGGCTGCCAGCCTGGTCGAATCGGTGCGCAAGTTCCGCCAGGCGTTGGAAGGCACTGACTGCCCGGATATCGGGCAGGAATACCTGCAGATGCTGCGCGACGGGGTCATTGCCGCCCAATACCTGGAAGGCTGGCGGGTGGAGGATCGGGATGCCATCCTGGTCGCACCAGCGCACACCTTCCTGATGATGAACAACCCGGTCTCGGTCCAGTTCTGGTTGAACCCGGGTTCCAACGGTTGGTACGAGCGCCTCTCCCAGCCTCTGACCCACCCCTACGTGCTCTCCCGTCAATGGATGCGCAGCGAAGCCGGGCGGGTGTGGACCGATGGCGATGAAGTGCAAGCCAGCCGCGAGGCGCTGGCATGCCTGTGCGCCGGTTTGCTCCGCCGCACCCGCCGGCAGATCATCCTGGCAGTGTCGAACCTGGGCGAATCCGGTTATGAACAGCGGGGTGACCTCTTGAAGGCATTCCAGCAGGTGCTGCGCGCCCGGGGAGGCAGCGCATGAACGACATGCACGACCAGGTTGCCCTGGTCACCGGTGCGGGCAGCCCCACCGGCATCGGGTTTGCCAGCGCCCGCCTGCTGGGTGCGGCAGGTGCCAGCCTGGCGCTTGTATCCACAACCGGTCGCATCCACGACCGCGCCGAGGAACTCACCCGTGCCGGTATGCAGGCTGTCGGATACATTGCCGACCTGACCCAGCCCGCACAGGTCGCCGCCCTCGTGGAGGCTCTCCGCCAGCGCTGGGACCGGCTGGATATCTGCGTCAACAACGCCGGGATGATCATGGTCGGTGAACAGCCCTTCGAATCGGCAGTGGATGACATCACGCTGGAGGCATGGCATCTCAGCCTGGAGCGCAACCTGACCACCTGCTTCCTGGTGACCAGGGCGGTCCTGCCCATCCTGCGCGCCCGCAAGTATGGGCGCATCATCAACATCGCCTCCACCAGCGGACCGGTACAGGCATTCACCGGAGATGCCGCCTATCACGCCGCCAAGGCGGGCATGTGGGGCTTTACGCGCGCCTGCGCCCTGGAATCCGCCTCGGATGGCATCACCGTGAACGCGGTCGCCCCGGGCTGGATCGCCACCGCCTCCCAGTTGGAGAGCGAGGCTGCCGCCGGAGAACTGACCCCGATGAGACGCTCGGGCACACCGGAGGAGGTCGCTTTCGCCGTCCGCTTCCTCGCCGACCCGGCGGCTTCCTACATCACCGGTCAACTGCTGATCGTGGATGGCGGGAATTCGGTCCCCGAAGACCGGGCATGGAAACCGTGAGCAGATGACAGTCTTCACCCCGCGCCCTTCCCAGCAGGAGATCCTGAATTACCGCGGCGGACATCTCGGCATCTCTGCCGTGCCCGGCTCAGGCAAGACGCATACCCTCAGCGCGCTGGCGGCGGAGATCATTGCCTCCGGTGTCCTGGCACGCGATCAGGAAGTGCTCATTGTCACGCTGGTCAACTCAGCGGTGGACAATTTTGCCAGCCGCATCGATGGGTTCATCCAGCAGCGCGGCTTGATCCCGCAACTCGGTTACCGGGTGCGCACACTGCACGGGTTGGCGCACGATATCGTGCGCGAGAAGCCCGCCCGGGTGGGGTTGGAGGAACGCTTCCAGATCATCGACGAGCAGGAAGCCAACCGCATCCGCGCCGACGCCGTGCATGCCTGGCTGCAGACCCACGCCCGGGATCTGGACGAATACCTGGACCCCGGCATGGACGAGAACAAGGTCCAGTTTGTGCGCCGCAAGCACCTGCCGCAGGCGGCGGAGGAGATCGCGCTGGCTTTCATACGCAGCGCCAAGAACGCAAGCCTGACACCCGAAAAACTGGAGGTCCTGCTCCAGCGCGATCCCATCCACCTGCCGCTCGCTTGCATGGGGCTGGCAGTGTATGCCGATTACCAGCGCGCCCTGCACTACCGCGGCGCGGTGGATTTTGACGACCTCATCCGCCTGGCGCTGGAACTGCTCTCCAGCGACCCGGAATTCCTGGAACGCTTATGCATCCGCTTCCCGTACATCCTGGAAGACGAAGCCCAGGATTCGAGCATCCTCCAGGAGCAGATCCTGCGCCTGCTCTCCGGCCCTGGCGGGAACTGGGTGCGTGTCGGCGATCCGAACCAGGCGATCTTCGAAACCTTCACCACCGCCTCACCGGAACTGCTGCGCCGCTTCATCGCCGAAAACCCGCACATCGACATGCCGGAATCGGGGCGCTCGCAGCCCTCCATCCTGGCGCTTGCCAACCAGTTGATCCATTGGAGCATGACCGCCCATCCGGTGGAGGCATGCCGCTCGGCGCTCGCCCCGCCCTTCATCCAACCCACATCACAGGATGATCCCCAGCGCAATCCGCCGGATGACCCCGCCGGGATCCATTTGCTCAAACGCAAGTTCACCCCTGAGGCGGAACTCGAGCACATCCTCCGCTCGCTGGAAAAGTGGCTGCCCGACAACCCGGAACGCACGATTGCCGTGCTCGTCCCCCGCAACCAGCGCGGCGCGGAAGTGATCGAGGCATGCAGGAAAGCCGGGTTGGAGACGCTCGAACTGCTCGCCTCCACCTCGCGGACCCGCCAGACTGCCGGGGCGCTGAACCACATGCTCGCCTACCTGGCAGATCCGCAGGCGCCCGGCAAACTCGCCCAGGTGTACCGGGTCTGGCGGCGGGAGCAGCGCAGCCACGGTGAATTCCCTGCGCTCAACCGGCGCACCGCCGACCTGCTGCGCAAGTGCCGGGAACCGGAAGCCTATCTTGCCCCCGCCTCCGGCAGGGATTGGCTGGCTGCCTTTCCGCAGGTGGCGGATGACAGGAACCAGGACCTGAGGCAGGAACTCGAAGCCTTCCGCCAGGCTGCCCGCCGCTGGCTGGACTCGGTCAGCCTGCCCATCGACCAGTTGGTGCTGACGCTGGGCGCCGACCTGTTCACCGATCCGTCCGACCTGGCGCTGACGCTGAAACTTGCGCTGCTCCTGCGCCAGGCAGTGGACGATCACCCCGAATGGCGCCTGCCCGAACTCTCTGACGAGCTGGCGCTGATCGCCAGGAATGAGCGCCGCTTCCTGGGCTTTTCGGGTGAAGACAGCGGGTTCAACCCCGATGCGCACCCCGGCAAGGTAGTGGTCACGACCATGCACAAGGCAAAGGGCTTGGAATGGGATCGTGTCCACCTGATGTCGGTCAATAGTTATGACTTCCCCTCCGGTGAACCCAACGACCGCTTCATCGCCGAAAAGTGGTTCGTGCGCGGCAGATTGAACCTGGAAGCAGAAGCCCTGGCGCAGCTGGATTCCCTGCTCTCCAGCGGAGAGTACAGCGCCTACACCGAGGGGCAAGCCACCCGGCGCGCCCGCCAGGATTATGTCCGTGAGCGCCTGCGCCTGCTGTACGTCGGCATCACCCGCGCCCGCCGGGAACTGATCCTCAGCGCAAACACCGGGCGCCAGGGCGATACCAGCGCGGCATTGGGGCTGGCGGCACTGCTGGGCTGGTGGGAACAGGAAAAACCTGCCTAGCCTTCCGGGGTTATACTATCAAGCAAATCACATGGTCGTTCAGATCGTCAGAGCAGGAGGTGCCATGGACGTTTATCAGCAGTTAGCCCGCACGCTGGATGCCCTGCCCAACGGATTCCCGGCAGCCCGTAACGGCGCCGAGATCCGCCTGCTGCAGAAATTATTCTCCCCGCAGGATGCCGCCCTGACCAGCCTGCTTACGCCGGGGTTGGAGACCGCCGAGGTGATCGCGGCGCGCGCCGGTGGGGAGAAAGCCGAAGTGCGCACCCGATTAAAGGACCTGGCGCGGCGCGGCTTGATCAACAGCGGCAAGGCAAAAGGCGGGCTTGGTTTTGGTTTGATGCCCTTCGTGGTCGGTTTCTACGAGACGCAGGTCGCAACCATGGACACGGAACTTGCCGGATTGGTAGAGGCTTACTTCAAGGAAGCCTTCGGAGAAGCCTTGCAGGTGCGCCCGCAGTTCCACCGCGTGGTGCCCGTGGGCGAGAGTGTGCGCGGCGAGGCGGAGATCCATCCCTTTGAAAGCGCCACCGGGCTGGTCAACGCTGCCGCTTCCTGGGGCGTGCTGGACTGCGTCTGCCGCAAGCAGAAAGCGCTGATCGGGGAGGGCTGCGCCCATCCCGTGGATGTCTGCATGGCGCTGGGTGAATCACCCGGTGCTTTTGACAACAACCCCGTCATCCGCGCCCTCAGCCGGGAGCAGGCACTTGCCACGCTCAAGCGCGCCGCCGATGCGGGGCTGGTCCATTCGGTCAGCAACAACCGGCAGGGCATCCAGTACATCTGCAACTGCTGCACCTGCTCCTGCGGCATCCTGCGCGGCATGGCAAGCCTGGGCATCGCCAATGTCATCGCCCGCTCCGCCTTTGTCAACGTGGTGGAAGCGACCGCCTGCAACGGGTGTGAAGCCTGCCTGGCATGGTGCCAATTCGACGCCCTGAGCATGGATGACATCGTGCGGGTCGATGAGAACCGCTGCATCGGCTGCGGTGTGTGCGTGCCTGCCTGCCCGAGCGAGGCGCTCTCGCTGGTGCGGCGCCCGGAAGACCAGGTACTGCCCATACCAGAAACAGCCGGAGACTGGCGCTCGGAACGCCTGCACGCCAGGGGTTTGACCCCGCCTGCCGCTGGTTGATCCCCCCGATCCCCGCTCATCCGGCGGGGATCATTTCTTTCTCATCAGGCGATAGAGGGGCAGCAATTGGCGGTACATCTGCTTGTAAACCCCGTTATAGAGTTCGTTATAGCGCTCGTGCACCTGCGCATCCGGCTCGAAGGTGTCCCGGATGTGCGTCATCTCGCGGACGGCGGCGGCGAAATCGGGGTGGATGCCAATCCCCACGGCGGCATCCATGCAAGCGCCCAGACCCGAGGCTTCATACACATGCGGGCGTGAGGCGGGCATACCGAACACATCTGCGGTCAACTGCATGGCAGCCAGCGATTGGCTGCCCCCGCCCGCGACGCGCAGTTCGGTGACAGGCACGTGCGAACGCCGGGCGGTGCGCTCGGCGCCCTCGCGCAGGGCGTATGCCAGCCCCTCCAGGATGGCGCGATAGATATGGGCACGCGTGGTCACATCGCTGAAGCCGATGATGGCGCCGCGCGCCTCCGGTCCGGGGAACACCAACCCGGGCGACCAGTAGGGTTGCAGCACCAGCCCCTCCGATCCGGGCGGGACAGCGCGGACCAGGTCATCGAAAAGCGCTTCAGGCTCGATGCCCTGCGCCTTCGCCAGCCCCTGCTCGCGCAAGCCGAATTCCTGCTTGAACCAGGTCACCATCCAGTAGCCGCGGTAGATCTGGATCTCGAAACTGTACTTACCGGGTACCGCCGCCGGATAGGGCGGGATGAGCGGGATGACCTCGATGTAATTGCTGTGCGTGGTGTTGATGGTGGCGGTCGTCCCGTAGCTGAGGCAGCCGATGTGCGGCTCAAGACAGCCGGCGCCCAGCACCTCCGTCGCCTTGTCTGCCGCTGCAGCGATGACCGGCAAACCGACCGGAAGCCCGGTGGCTTCTGCCGCCTGGGGTGTGATCTCCCCGATGCGTCCTGCCACGGGTACCAGTTCAGGCAGTACCTCTTTTTCGACCGGCACTGCCTGCCATTTCCAGCCCCAGGAGGCTTCCCAGGTCTGTTTCTTGTAATCGAACGGGATGTAGCCGACCTGGCAGCCGACCGAATCGGCAAAACGCCCGGTCAGGCGGTAGGTCAGGTATCCGGACAGGAACAAGTACTTGTGGGTCTGTGACCAGATCTCGGGCTGGTGGGTTTTCAACCAGTTGGCTTCGGCTTCCGCCTGCAGGTAGGCAACGGTGTCCGAGGCGCCGGCGAGCTTGAAGGCGAGGCCCCACAACCCGCTGAGGGGTTTCAACCCTTCAGTGCGGCGTTGGTCCAACCAGTGGATGGCGGGGCGCAGCGGCTTGCCCTCCCGGTCCACGTTGATCATCGTGGAGCGCTGGGTCGTCAGGCTCAGGGCAGCGACGGAACCCCGGTCCGCCCCCTGCGCCCACAGTTCCTGGCAAGCCTGGCAGATGGCTTTCCAGAAGACCTCCGGGTCCTGCTCTGCCAACCCGGGCGCGGTCGAAAAGTACGGCTCGATCAATAAACGGGATGTGTAGAGCAACTTGCCGCGAGTGTCGAAGATCAGGGCACGAGCCGACTGTGTTCCGTAGTCGATCGCAAGCACATTTTCGGGCATACTGCCTCCTGGGAAAAC
>JBFYSG010000020.1:0-6204 GCA_041301835.1 Chloroflexota bacterium
TGAGCACCCCTGGTTTCTGGGATCGCGCTCCAGTCGCTCGGACCCGAAAGCAGATTGGTATATCTGGCACGACCCCGTAGGGTCCACCCCGGACGATCCACAGGGGCAGCCGCCCAATAACTGGCAATCCTGTTTCGACGGTCCTGCCTGGACCTATCTGCCGGAACGCGGCCAGTATTATTACCACTATTTCATGCGCCAGCAGCCAGATTTAAATTGGAATAATCCTGATGTCCGGCAAGCCGTCTGGCACGCAGTCAGATTCTGGCTGGATATGGGTGTGGATGGTTTTCGCCTGGATGCCCTTGGGACGATCTTCGAAGACCCGGCAATGACCCCGCATGACGTGCCCATGAACCTGGTGCAGCTGCGTCATATGACGGATACTGCCCAAACCCCTGCGGAAAGAAAGGAAATTGAACGCTACTGGTTTGATATGTTCAAAAATCAGTGGGGCGGACCCGGTCTGCACGACCTGATGAAGGAACTGCGCGGCATCCTTGACGAATACCCGGGCGACCGTCTGCTTGTGGGCGAGGATGACAATATCGATTACATGGGGAACGGGGACGATGAATTACACCTGGTTTTCAATTTCCCGCTCATGCGCACCGACCGGCTCACCCCGCCGCACATACGCGCCAACCAGGCTGCCCGCCTGCAGAAGCTTGATTCGCTTCCGGTCCGCGGTTGGGCATGCAACACCCTTGGAAACCACGATTGTTCCCGCCTGATCACGCGCTACGGTGACAGGCAGCACGATGAGCAGTTGGCGCGCCTGCACCTGGCTTTGCTCCTGTCCCTGCGTGGAACCCCATTTCTCTACAATGGCGAGGAGATCGGCATGACCGACCTGCTCATCTGCGAACCGGCGCAATTGCGTGACACCATGGCGACCTGGTATTTCGAGCGCATGACCAGGGAGTTGGGCGTGGAGCCGGAGCACGCCGCACAGCGCGCCGCTGCCATGAGTCGTGACAAGAACCGCACCCCGTTCCAGTGGTCTCCGGCGCCCAATGCCGGGTTTTGCCCCCAGACGGTATCGCCCTGGCTGCCGATCAACCCGGATTATCTGGAGGGCAGTAACCTGCAGGATCAGCAAGGCGACCCCAATTCCCTGTTCCAGTTTTACCGTCACCTGATCCGGGTGCGTCAGGGGTCTCCTGCCTTGATGACTGGGGAATATGAACCGATCCACCCTTCTGCAAAGAAATACCTGGCTTACCTGCGCAGTGCACCTTCCCAAAAAGTGCTGGTTGTATTGAACTTTTCTCCCCGGCGGTTGATCCTCGATCTCCCGGATCTGCATGCCAGACCTGCCAGGGTCCTCTTTTCCGCCGGGTGCACCACCCAGGAGGAACCAGCGCGATTGCGGATCGAACCCTATGGGTTCGTTTGGACAGAACTAACCTGAAAGGCGCTTGATGGACAGGCGGTGGATATGAGCTCAATTCCCGTTGACACACCCGGTTTCACCCGTCGGGATTTCCTCAAATTCCTGCCCTGCCTCGGAGGTGCGCTCCTGCTGGCAGGGTGCAAACCACCTGGTACATCACCTCTGCCATCATCCACACCAACACGCCTGGACCCAACCTCGACCTCCCCCGCTGCCGCGGTGGATACACCTTCCCTCGCCAGCGCTACCCCGGAGAACACATCAACCCATACGGCTGCCTCCATCTCCGAATACCTCACACCGGCAGTCCCGGGTGGAGCCCCGCTCCCTTTGCCGGCACCTTCCTTCCCAACGGATCTTCCCTTCCAGCACCTGCTCCAGGCGCGCAAGTCCAGCCGGTCCTTCCGGCAGGACGAACTACCCCTTGCCATCATTTCGTCCCTGCTCTGGGCGGGATTTGGGGTCAACCGCAGCGATGGTAAGCGAACCGCCCCCTCCGCCAATAACGTCCAGGACATGGAAATCTGCCTGGTGGCACAGCAGGGCGTTTTTCGCTACCGGGCAGGCGATCACACCCTGCTCCCCTTGCTGGCAGCTGACCTGCGTTCCAGCACGGGCACACAGAGCTTCGTTTCCTCTGCCCCCGTGGATCTGGTCTATGTCTCGGATTACGATCGCATCCCGGCTTCAGCAGAGGAGTGCCTGCAATGGTCCTGGGCGCACAGTGGATGCATCGCCCAGAATATCTACCTCGCCTGCGCCCTGTTGGGATTAGCCACCGTGGTGCGGTCCTCCATAAACCGCGCCAAGCTGGGCGCCCAGCTTGGATTGGGTCCGGCAGAGCATATCACGCTCTCCCAGACGATCGGATACCCGGCATGAAGGCTCTTTATGGCAGCGTGGAAGGTGGCGGCACCAAGTTCGTCTGCCTGGTCGGCAGCGGTCCGCAGGATGTGCGCGCCGAGATCCGCTTCCCGACCACAACCCCCGCGGAAACCATCACCCAGGTGCTTGATTTTTTCCGTCAATACAAGTTGAAAGCGGTTGGTATCGCCTGCTTTGGTCCCCTCGACCTCGATCCGAATTCTCCCTCCCACGGGGCGATCACGACGACCCCCAAACCGGGCTGGTCGGGGACCAATCTTCTGACGGCATTACGGAGCGGATTGGCGATCCCGGTTGTCATCGATGTGGATGTCAACGCCGCCGCCTACGGTGAATACCACCTGGTCGCGGATAACGGCGAGCTCACAGCGCTGGTCTATTTCACCATTGGCACGGGCATTGGCGCCGGGATCGTGCTTAACGGGCAGATCGTACACGGCAGATCGCACCCCGAGGTGGGGCATATCCGTCTGCCTCACGACCACGCCCGGGATCCTTTCCCGGGTTCCTGCCCCTACCACGGAGATTGCTTCGAGGGAATGGCATCGGGCACTGCTTTGTCTGCGCGCTGGGGGCAGCCCGGGTCAGCGCTCCCGCCCCAGCACCCCGCCTGGGCGCTGGAGGCTTCCTATATCGCTGCCGCGCTGGTCAACACGATCCTGACTGTATCTCCACAGCGGATCATCCTGGGAGGCGGCGTCATGGAAAATAAATTTCTGTTCCCGCTCATACGGCAAAATGTGACCGCCTTGCTGCATGGCTACCTGGACGATCCGCTCTTGCGTGGAGACCTGGAAACATTCATCACCCCGCCGGCGCTTGGCAACCGTTCCGGGGTGCTGGGCGCGCTGGCAATGGCAAAGAATGCCGTGGAGGCCCTGAAATGATCGACCTTGAGCGCACCTATCCAGCCCCCGCCTCCTGCCGGCGCCCCGATGGATCGTCACGCTTTGCCTTCATGACTTTTGTGATGCGGAATGATTCCTTTATCCCGGGAGCGTTGGTCTTTGCCTATGCCCTGCATCGGCAGCAGACCGGTGCAGACCTGGTCTGCCTGATCACCAGGGAGGTTTCTTCACCTGCCCGCGCCGCGTTGGAACTGGTTTTTGACCGCGTGCAACAGGTTGAGGAGATCTACATGCCTCACAAGCGCCGCCAGGAGCGCCAGGATCGCCCCTTCTTGTTCACCCGCTTCCAGGCGCTGCAATCCGGCGCGGATGGCAACCTTGGCATGCGCTATGAAAAGATCGTCCTTGCGGATGCCGACGTACTTCCCTTGCGATGCTATGACCACCTCTTCAGCCAGCAGGCTCCGGCGGGGATCATCAACGAGTCCAAGGACAACTGCCTCGAATACAGCCCCGATGGGGTATACATCCTGCCCCCCAGCGTGGCAGCCACCGGAAAATGGAAATGGCATGAGATCTATGACAGCCTCTGCCCGCATGGCAGCAGGATACCCGAATCGGTGACTGCGCGCGTCCGGGGAGATCCTGCCAACCTGGGGGTGAACAGCGCCCTGTGGGTGCTGGAGCCCTCCGCGGCACCCCTGGAGTCGATCCTGACCGAAGCTGCCCGCGACGAGACCCGCGACCTGGTCATGGATGCATTCAACTGGCCTGAGATGCAGTTTGCCACGCTCTTCTGGTCCGGCATGTGGACCAGCCTGGACATCCGTTTTTGCAGTTTCAATGGCTATCCGAAATTGGACGTGCTCTGTGGGACCCACTTCGCCGGCTACAAGCCCTGGAAGACCAGCGATCTGGGCACCTTCAAGCGCTTCAGCCGCTTCCCGGATTACGCTCTCTGGCAGGCGCACTTCCTGGAAATGATGACGGAAATTGAGCAGCTTCAGAAATACCCGCGCCTGGTGCGGCTGGCAGATACGATCAGGCACCTCACGACCCACTGACAAGGTCGCACCTTCCAGGGAGTGCGCAGTCAGGCACGGACGGTACGGTATAATCCATTGGTTCCACCACCCCTATCGAATTCCCGGAGTATCATGGCATCCCCGCTGATCGAATGCATCCCAAATTTTTCCGAAGCCCGAAAACCGGAAGTCGTCGAAGCCATCCTGGCGGCGATCACCGCTGTTCCAGGTGTCTCCCTGTTGAATAGCAGTTCGGATACCGACCACAACCGGACGGTGATCACCTTCGTGGGACCACCATCTGGAGTGGAAGAAGCCGCCTTCCGCGGCATCCAGAAGGCGGCGGATCTGATCGACCTGAACCAGCACACGGGTTCCCACCCGCGCATCGGCGCCACCGACGTGGTCCCATTTGTACCGATCTCGGGTGTTGAGATGGCAGAATGCGTGCAGATCGCCCGCCGACTGGGCAAGCGCGTCGGGGAGGAGATCCAGATCCCGGTCTACCTGTACGAGGAAGCCGCCACCCGTCCAGACCGGGTCAACCTGGAGGATATCCGCCGCGGACAATATGAAGGTTTGAAGGTCGAGATCGCCTCCGATCCGGAACGGGCTCCCGATTTCGGTCCTGCCCGCCTGGGTGCGGCAGGAGCGACCGTCATCGGCGCCCGCCCGCCGCTGATCGCCTACAATGTTTACCTGACCACGCAGGACGTCAGCATCGCCAAGCAGATCGCCAAGGCAGTGCGCCATTCCTCTGGCGGTTTCCGCTATGTCAAGGGACTCGGCATGCTGGTGGATGGACGCGCCCAGGTATCCATGAATCTCACCAACTTCCGGCGCACACCGATCCACCGGGTTGTCGAAGCCATCCGCCGGGAAGCCGCCCGTTACGGGGTCGCCATCCACCACGCCGAATTGGTGGGCTTGATCCCTGGCGAAGCCTTGATGGATGCCGCCGCCTGGTACCTGCAACTGGACGACTTCAACCCCGACCAGGTGCTGGAAAACCGTCTGTACACTGCCCGCCCGGCTGGACCAGCCCAGGATCAATTCCTGGACTCGCTCGCCGCAGGCACGCCCGCGCCCGGAGGCGGTTCTGCCTCGGCGTATGCCGGCGCCATGGCTGCCGGGCTCGTGGCAATGGTCGCCCGCCTCACCACCGGCAAGAAGAAATATGCCGAAGTGGAAGGACAGATGACCGAGATCGTCAACCAGGCAGACCGGTTGCGCCTCGATCTCAACGCCGCAGTCGACCGGGACGCATCCGCCTTCGAAGCCATTCTTGCGGCGTTCAAATTGCCGCGCGAGACCGAAGATCAGCAAAGTGCCCGCGAGCTCGCCATCGAGCAAGCCACTCTGAATGCCATCGCCGTACCGCTCCAGGTCGCAGAGATGGCGGTGAAGGTCATGTCACTGGCTGAACGCTGCGCCGCGCTGGGTAATATCAACGCCATCAGTGATGCCGCCGCTGCCGGGGCTCTGGCAGGCGCGGCGCTGACCGGCGCGGGGTATAACGTCCGGATTAATGTCAACAGCCTGACGGATAAACTGGCAGGAGATGCCAGCCTGGCAAGCCTGACCACCCTGGAGAAGAAAGCCGCTCATCTTGAAAAAGAGATCCGTTCCACCCTCAAGGAACGCGGAGGCATTGCAGCATCTTGAAAGGCTGCCAGTTCATCGGGACCCTGATCCTGCTCTTCCTGGCTGGCTGCGCGGGGATAACCCGGACACAACCAACCCTTGCCGCAACTCCAGCAGGAAGTAGTACCGCGCCAACCCGGCTTGCAAGCCCCACCGGGACGATGACACAAACGCCTGGAGTGACACCTTCCCCGCAGGCAAGTGTCACGCCTGCGTGCGAGACACAGGCGTATTGCATACTGGCGCATGCCTTTCCTTTTTCCAGACCCATCGGACCTCAATTTAATGACTCCATCGATACGGTGTACCGTTTTGGTTCCACCATGGCGGGAGAGCGCCCACCGCATCATGGCGTTGAGATCGAGAACCCCTCCGGCACACCCGTGCTCGCCGCCCTGGATGGCAC
>JBFYSG010000021.1:0-8065 GCA_041301835.1 Chloroflexota bacterium
TGGGTTGTTCAGTTACATCTTCTCCACCCGCATCCTGATCCCGGATCAACCAGCCGTGCCCGCCCTACAGACCCATTCCGTGCGCGGGAGCCTGCGCAATTACCGCCAATTACTGGGCAGTTCGCCAAGTTTCCTTACGTTTTCGTACAAGCGATTCGTGTATCTCTCCGCGCTCGCCCTCAGCGCCCCGGTGATGCCGCTCTTCCTGGTGCGCCGCGTAGGGGCAACCGATGTGGAGATTGGTTCCATCAACATGGTCTTTACCCTGGTCATGCTGGTGGGTTATTTCCTCTGGCCCCGCCTGTCGCGCAAGCGCGGTGGACGGTTCGTGCTGCTGGGGACCACGCTGGGCATGGTCCTCTACCCGGCTCTCACCGCCCTGGTCCCTGAGGTGGAATGGATCCTGGTCTTTGCCGGCGTTGCTGGTTTGTTCCAGGCTGGTCTGGACCTGGTCTTTTTCGACGAATTAATGAAAACCGTGCCGCCTGAATACAGCGCCACATTTGTCTCGCTGGCACAATCGATGCAGTATCTATCGGCGATCATCGCGCCGACCATCGGTACCTTGCTGGCTGACCATATTGGATTGGGCGGGGCATTGCTCGTCAGCGCGGGCTTGCGCCTGGTCGGCTTTCTGCTCTTCCTCATGCCGAACCGGCGCAAGCGGACGATGCCTTCCGGGTCGGGGAAGGCAGGGGAATGAACGTGCCAAAGAAGGCAAATTGCTGTATAATTCCTGCCATGATGACCTGCGTGTATTATTATTATTATTCCCAACCATAAACTCCACTGCGGAAGGGATTGACGCGCCTGCCGCAGCGGGCGCGTTTTCATTATGCAGTCACCATCGAGAGCGGATCAGAACAAGATGAAGGATCAGGCATGTCCACATACAGCATTGACGAACAAGTAGCCCTGCTGATGCAGGGAACCGAATACGGCGACAAGGATCTGGAAGCGACCATGCGCCGCGAGCTGCGCGCCCGGTTGATCGAGGCACAGGAGGAGAAAAGACCCCTGCGGGTCTACTGCGGTTTTGATCCCCGCACCTCCGACCTGCACCTCGGTCATTCCGTGCCCATGCGCAAGCAGCGCCAGTTCCAGGAGCTGGGTCACGAGGTCACCTTCGTGGTCGGGGATTACACCTCGCTCATCGGCGACCCATCCGACAAGGATAAACTCAGACCACGGCTCAGCCCGCAGGAAACCCAGCACAATGCCGCCACATATGCGGAACAGGCATACAAGATCCTCGACCGCAGCAAGACCCAGGTGCGTTTCAACTCCGAGTGGTTATCGGAACTGAGTTTTGCCGAATTGATCGGACTGGCTTCCAATTTCACCCTGCAACAATTCATCCACGAACGCGAGAATTTCCGGCTGCGCTGGGAGAAGAACGACCCCATTTACCTTCACGAGACGTTCTATGGCTTGATGCAGGGCTACGATGCCTACATGATCAAAGCCGATGTCCAGATCGGCGGCACCGATCAACTATTCAATATCATGACTGCTGCCCGAAAGATCATGGTCTCACTGGGCGCCAAGCCAAATATTGCCATCATCCTGGGGATCCTGCCGGGGACCGATGGCGAGATCAAGATGAGCAAATCACTCGGTAACCACATCCCGATCCTTTCCACGCCAGAAGACATGTATGGAAAGATCATGTCTGTGCCGGATAAAGCCATGGGACAGTTCATGCGCCTGGTGACCCGCTGGACGCCCGATAAGATCGCAAAGATGGAAGCGGGTATCAAGTCCGGAGAGATTCACCCACGGGATGCCAAGATGGCGATCAGCCATGAGATCGTGGCGATCTTCCATAACGAAGAGGCTGCCATACGAGGGGAGGAAACCTTCAAGAAGGTCTTTCAACAGAAGGAGAACCCTGATGAAATGCCTGAATTCACTTTCCAGCCCGGTCAAACAGTGCTGGACGTGCTGCTCGGCAGCGGTCTGGTTCCATCCAGGTCGGAGGGCAGGCGGATGATCGGGCAGAACGGTGTCCGTCTGGATGGCGTGACCCTGACCAAGCCTGATCTCCCCTTTCCGGGGTCCGGGGTCTTGCAGGTGGGTAAAAGACGCTTTATGCGCGTACACGAACAAAAAGGATGACCGCAAGGTCATCCTTTTTGTTATGGGGGCTCGATCATCTCACGGTACGGTGGCTGAATCCAGCAATTCGCGCACGATGTAATCAGCCAGGGAGGGGAGCTCCTCCTCCAACAGTACCACCACGACCACGGGAACACCCTGCCATTCGGGCATGGTGCCACCGAGCGACCACGTAAAAACCGTCTCGCCCTCGCCTGCCAGCGCAGTCCACTGCCAGTATGGATAACCCGCCAGGGCATACTCCCGGGCAGCCGCGCCGGCATCTTCCGGGAAGAAAACCAACCGGGCATCCTGCGAACCGGTCAGAAAAACCCAGCCTTCTGCCGGGGTTTTTACGGCTAATGCCAGGCGTGGGGCGGGACGCTCCCCCTGGTTGCTCAAGACTGCCGTGGCAAGCGCCATTTGCAGCGGACTGAGGCGCAGGTCCTCACCCGGTGTGGAGGCGCCGGCAACAGGCAGGTACAGGTCGGGTTCAGTGAAAAAACCCAGGGCAGAATACAAGCCTTCCAACCCGGATTGACCTGCCATGCCGTCCAGTGCAGCTGCCCACAGGAAGGGTGCCAGTGCATCCCCGGGCGGGTAGGTGCCTTGTGCGGCGCGGTTCAACAACGGACTATCCGGATCGACGATCAAGGCTTCTCCAGTCTCATCAAGCGTATTGGCATCGAAGACTGGATGGGATGCCATGCCGAGAACCTCGCCGGTGCTGGCGTTGAGAATCACCACCGCGCCTTTGTGAAAACCAAGCAGGAAATCGGCGCGTGCTTGCAGATCGAGGTCGAGGCTGAGACGCACATCCAGCCCCGGTGGAGGCTGACCGTAAAGCAGGTGATCGATCCAGATCAGGCTGGCAGGATTGCCCTGCAAGCCGCGTAAATAGGCATCCAGGCTGGCTTCCAGCCCAGCCTGCCCATAAGTGGTATTCGTATAACCAACAATGGAGGAGAGCGCCGGATAAGCGTAAACCCGATAATAATCGGCGGAAGTTCCTTCTGTCAGGTTAATGGGCTTGTCATTGCGGTCGAGCAGTGCGCCGCGCTGCACGTAGCGGTCAGCAATGGACCGGCGTCCATTATCCGTGCGGGTCAGCAGATCGGGACCCCGCCAGATCGCCCACCAGCCGGTCGTTATAGCCAGGGAAAGCAGCCCCAGGGACAGGAAGGCTCCGGTGAGCAGGTAAGGCTGGGGTTTTGGCAGGGGAGCGGGATCGCTCCCTGTCCGATCAGAGATGATCAACAGCAGGAGCATGGCGATGAAGGATGTCAGCAGGGACGAGCCGCCATACGAGACGAAGGGCAGCGTAACCCCCGTGAGCGGCAGCAGGCGCGTGTTCCCTCCGATGATCAGGATGCTCTGAGCGCCGATATAGATGACAAGCCCGGCGGATAGGAGGCGGCGGAAGTGGTCGGGGGCGCGCAGGCTGGCAAATAAGCCCCGCATGATGAAGGTGGCGATCAGTGCCAGCAGCGCCAAACTGCCTGCCAGCCCGGTCTCTTCGGCGATGGCGGTATAGACAAAATCGGAGATGGACACGGGCACCAGACCGGGGCTGCCTAGACCGGGTCCCCGCCCGGTCACGCCTCCGTTGGCAATTGCCATCAACGATTGGATGATCTGGAATGAGCGACCGGACGGGTCGAGCCAGGGGTTGAACCAGGCATCCACGCGCAGGCGGACTACGTCAAAGAGGTGATAACCGGCATAGCCGGCGATGCCAAGCCCAAGCAGGCTGACGAGCAGGACGCGCCTGCGCCCCGAAGCCAGGTAGAGCATCATGGCGTACAGGAAAATGAAAATGGAGGCTGTGCCAAGATCACGCTGCACAACCAACAGGAGCAGTGCCATACCTGCGACCACTGCCGTCGGTGTGACCAGCGGTATCAGCCTGACCTGCAAGGGAATGTGGTCGGCAAGGTAGGCTGCGAGGTAAATGAGGAACAATAATTTCAATGGTTCAGAGGGTTGAAGGTAGATCCCGCAACACCCCAGCCATAAGTTCAACCCATTCCCTTCGGGATTGGTCCCAAAGATGAGGGTCAGGGCGGTGAGCAGGATCCCGGCAACCAGGAAAATGTATTTATACCGCCGCAGGAAGCGGAAGGCAGACTTGTGGCGCAAGCCGAGGGTGACGATGAGGCCCGCCAGCAACAACCAGACTGCCTGGCGCATGCCGAAGGCGGGCGCGAGACGCCAGATCGTCCCCAGACCCAGACCCGACAGCAGGGCGGTGATGGGCAGAATATAGGGGTCCGCATCGGGTAGAAAACGCAGCACCTGGGTGTGCAGGAGAAGAAAGACGGCGCACCAGATGACGAAGCCGATCCAATGCGACCAGTTGAGGTCCACCTGCCAGGAACGGGCGCGCGCTGCCGGCGCCAGGGTCAGGATGGTGGAATAGGTGAAAAGGAAAATCGCCGCCAGCATCAGCAGGCGGGATTGGATCTTATAGGTGGCATTGGACCGGAGTATTCTGGTCAACATTGGATGCGCATCATGCGGGTACGGGTGGGTTCCATGAAGGTAGTGCGGTTCGATTATATCTTTGCTGCAGGCGGCAGGTATTTGCCAATGAGCAGGTCGAGTTTCCTGCGCTCATCTGGCGCGATCGACCCCGGATCAGTGATCAGCGCGCCTGCCAGGCTCGAACCGCAGGAACAGGATCGCCCATCAGGCAGGTTCCTGACCAGGTTTCGGATCGCATCCTGGGCGATGGAGGTATTCTTATTTAAAGTATGGACCACAGTCTCAACCGAGACGGGTGCCTCGGTCAGATGCCAGACATCATAATCCGTGACATGCGCCATGACGGCGTAACACATCTCTGCCTCGCGGGCGAGGAACACCTCCGGCGCGCAGGTCATGCCGACGATCGACATCCCCCAGGCACGGAAGGCATTAGATTCGGCGCGGGTGGAAAACCGGGGTCCTTCGATCGCCACATAGGTGCCCGCCGAATGGACGACCGCGCCCGTGCTGCCCAGCGCCTCAACGGTCAGGGCGGAAAGATGCCGGCAGAACGGATCGGCGACACCGATATGAGCGACCAAGCCATGCTCGAAAAAGGAGCGTGGCCGCTCGCGGGTGAAATCGAAGACCTGGTCCGGGATAACAATGTGCCCGGGGGAGAAATCTTCGCGCAGCGAGCCGCAGGCGTTGATGCCGATGATGCGCTCGACACCCAGCGACTTCAAGGCGTACAGGTTGGCACGGTAATTGATGCTGGAGGGGGCATGTTGATGACCCATGCCATGGCGCGCCAGGAATGCAACCCTGCGACCTTCCAGCATGCCCACCACGATCGGTGCGGACGGAATTCCGAAAGGGGTATCCAATTCATAGATTTTTTCGTCCGTCAGACCGGAGATGGAATAAAGACCGGATCCACCGATGACGGCGAGGGCGATCGGTTCACTCTTTTTCATGTGCAGGGGACTCCTCTGCCGGGGGCAGGCTCACATCCCCGGCGATGGCGATCACCAGGCAGACTTCACCAGCACGCAGTTCATCCCCGGTAATGACCACGGTCGGTGTATCCAGTTTGGCGTGGTTCAGAAAGGTTCCGTTGGTGGATGCCAGGTCTTCGAGCCACCAGTGTTCGTGGTGATAACTGAAACGCGCGTGGCGGGCAGAAATGGAGTCATCATCCAGTGGGCAATCACAGGTAGGATCACGCCCAACGATGACCTCCGGTTGTTGAAAAAGACGCGCTTTGGATCCAGAGGCATCGCTGCGGATGGTCAGGGAGAGGTGGGGGATCTTTCGGGATGCCAGCAAGGCAGCCTGACCCTTCAGATCACGCCATAGGGTCAGGAGCGCCCAGGCAAGGAATAGATACAGCGTTGCTGCCAGGATAGCCCGCAAAGCAAAGACGAGTGGACCACTCATTTATCGAAATCTGGCTTCAGAACGGCAGTGGGTCGGTCGGAGGAAAGGGAATGACCGGGGGCTGTGCGATCACCAGGCACTCGACCTGTTGGTAGATCCTGACCGAAGATGAGCGTTACCCCGGCGAGGGAGATCACATCTCCCGGGTAGAGCACTGTCTGGTTGGCTCGCTGTCCGTTCACGAAAGTCCCGCCGGTGGAATCGAGATCGAAGAGCACGAAGCGGCCCTTGACGATGCGAACCTGGGCATGGGCGCGTGAGACGCGCGGGTCATCGATGACGACATGGTTGCCGAGACGGCGACCGATATTCACAACGGCGCGGTCCAGCGGGATCAACTTGGTGCCATCCTGGATAAGAAAAGCATTGGGGGGAATGACGCTGTTCCCATCCGCGTCCGGTTCTGGCGAAGGTTCCATGCCGCGCGTGTCTGCCAGCGGTTCCGTGCTGTATGCAGATAGAACGCGCAGGTTGCCGGGCTGCATGCTCGCATCGGCGGCGCTGGTGACCCTCGGTCGGCTGGAGAAGTAGAAACCTGCTTCCGTGCCGGTATCGAGCAAGGCAGTTGCCAGCTCAGCCAGCAGAGCCGGTGTCGAATTCCAGGCGGTCAGTGTCGAGGGGTGGGCGATGATCGTATAGATATTGGGTGCCTTGCAGGCATCGCCACGCTGGACGAGGCTGCTGTGCATGGCATTTGCCAGTAATTGCGGCACCTGATCCTCGGGCTTGTACCCGGGCAGGTATTTCACCAGGTGGACTTCCACCAGTGACCGGATGCGGGCTTCCAGTTCGTCAATCGTGACCATGTCAGGAACCTAAAGCCTATTATACTGCGGATGCCAAAAAAGGATGGCGATGCATCCGGACCTGTGAACAGGCGAGGGTCAATTCACCGGTTTCCCGCAGTTCGGGCAGAATTTTTCCTCCGCCTTGACCACGTAGCCGCAATTCCCACAGGCGTGCGGCTGGGTTTTTCCCAGTGGAGCCCCGCAGGTGATGCAGGTGGGTTCTGCCACCGGGTTGGCGGAACCACAGTAGGCGCAGGTCAGGCGTGAGAGCCGTTCCGAGATCTCGGTGCTGGCGCCTTTTGTGCGGACGACAGCAGCGACCACCCGCCAGACCCTGTCGGTTAATTGGAGGCTGTTCACATCCTGGGCGATATCATCCAGGCGCCCGAGCAGGTTCAGTGGATTCAACAGCGCCGCCAGCGCTGTTTGACCGAGGCTGGCTGCGACCCCCAGCCATTGCTGTTCGCCAACCTGCACCAGAACGCCGTCCTCGTGTTTTTGGACGTTGATCGTGATCGCCGTTTTTCCCCCCGATTGGACGAACTGGGTCGAAGCCACCTGCAGGGTCAGGTTATCTGCGGCTCCCAGCAACTGGGTGCGCAGGTTTCCCTGGTTGAATTCTGCGATCAACGCCTGGGTGACATCTGCGGGTGTGATCGTACCGTGGTAGATGCGTCGGTCCATAGGTATTAGATTATAATCCTTTTACCTCGCAGGGTAAGCCTCTCGTTAGGCATACGAGGATTTTCACGAAAAGGTTGCGAATCATGCATGCCAGGATCCAGGCTGGTTTCATTTTGATCATAACTATGCTTCTGCTGTCCGCCCTGACCGGGCTGCTGGCGCAGCCTGCCTCCGCCCAAGATGAGGTCAGTCCAACCGCCACGCTACGCCCTGAAGCCGTGTATATCACGGTTACATATGGAGAACCCATTAACGTGCGTGGGGGTCCAAATTCGGTCTATTACCCTGTGGTCGGATCGCTTCCGGTTGGCGCTGTTGCTCAGGCATTGGGACGCTCGCTTGCCGGTGAGTGGGTCCAGATCGTATTTCCTGCGGCGACAGACGGGAGCGGTACAGGCTGGGTCTATTCCCCGCTCGTCACGCTCTCTGGCGGATTCCTGCCGGTTGTGGAACCCCCGCCAACCGCCATACCGGTATTTGCCCCAACCCTGGACCCGGATTTCATTGCCTCGCTCCAGCCCGCAGCGACCAGCACCCGCCCGCCAACTTTCACTGCGCCGGTACCGCTTGTACTGCCCACCTTTGAAAAC
>JBFYSG010000003.1:0-32453 GCA_041301835.1 Chloroflexota bacterium
CGACCTTCACCGTGCTCGCACTCACCAGCCCGGATGCCTCCCTGGATGTCAACCCGCTCTTCGACGGCGGCTCCAACATCAACCTGCTGGTTGGCTCCGACACGCTTGCCGTCGGCGAGGAAGGACACCTGCGCCTGACCATCCGGCTCGTGCCCGCCTCCAGCGGTCCGTTCTACAACTCCGCCACCGCCACGGGCATCAGCCCCACCAACGTCACCGTCACCGATGTCTCGCAGGACGGGCTCGATCCCGATCCCGGCGGCGATGGCGACCCGACCAACAACAACGAGCCGACGCCCGTCGCTTTCACCTCCAACCTGTTCGATCCCCCCTTCGGGATCAAGATCTTCAACGATGACGGTCTGCCCCTGCTCCAGTGGACCATGATCTGGATCAACAACACCAACATCACCGCCGTCAGTGCCTCGGTCAGCGACCCCATCCCGGCAGGCACCACCTATGCCATGGTGGGCGCCTCCAGCGGGTATGATGTCCCGCTCACCGCACCGCCAGGCTCCACCAACATCGGCGTAACCTGCACCGATTCATCCACCTCCACCACCACGACGCTGTGCTACTATGAGGTACCCACCCTCGCCTACCCGCTCGGACGCATCATCTGGTCCGGCACGCTCGGTCCCGACCTCGGCATCACCGACCCCGATATCGCCCTCAACGACCTAAACATCACCTTCTCGGTCACGGTCGGCTCCGGCGTGCGCCAGGCGTACAACCTGGCAACCATCAGCTCGGACCTCAATGGGGATGGCGATAACACTGACCCGGATGAGCAGAACGTCGCCTCGGCAGACTCAACCTGGAACGCCGCCTCGGTCACCCTACTGCCACAGACCGGCTTCGCACCCGGCATGCTCACCAGCCTGCCGCCGCGCAACTCCGCCACAACTTACGCCAGCCTGGGCTCGCTCTGGCTCGAGATCCCGCGCCTCGGCGTCCCGATGCCCATCGTCGGCGTCCCGGTCCTGAACGGCAAATGGGATGTCGCCTGGCTCGGCAACAATGCCGGCTGGCTGAACGGCACCGCCTACCCCGCCACCCCCGGCAACACCGTCATCACCGGGCATGTCTACCTGCCCAACGGCAAACCCGGTCCCTTCGTCAACCTGAAGGGATTGCGCTGGGGCGACCAGATCATCCTGCACATCGACGGCTTTGCCTACACCTACGAGGTGCGTTCGACCGCCATTGTCGATCCTGATGACCTCTCCGCCCTGCGCCACGAGGAACTGCCCTGGATAACGCTCATCACCTGCCAGGACTACCAGGTGGCTGACAATTCCTACGCCCACCGCACCGTGGTGCGCGCCGTGCTCACCGGTGTACGCCCAGACATCTCCGAGCCGACCGGAACACGCTAAGTTCCCAGATCATCCCAACAGGCGGCAGATCCTTGCCGCCTGTTCGATCTTCTTAAGTCCAGGGGGTTGTACAATTAAGATATAATTGCGTCCGCTGTCCGGAGAGGTGCCAGAGCGGTTGAATGGGACGGTCTCGAAAACCGTTGTGGCCTTCGGGTCACCGTGGGTTCGAATCCCACCCTCTCCGCCACACAGGGATGCTGTTGAAGCATCCCTGTTTTGTTTCATGGTAAGATTGCCGCATGCGCCTCACGATTGCCCTCGCCCAGATCAACACCATACTGGGAGACCTGCGCGCCAACCTGGAAAAACACCTGGTCTTCATCGAGGATGCCCGCCGTTCCGGCGCTGACCTGGTGCTCTTCCCCGAACTCTCGCTCACAGGTTATGTCCTGCAGGACCTCGTCCCAGCGGTCGCCACACTGACCGAAGCGGATGACCCCATCTTCAAAGCCCTGCTTAAAGCCAGCCGCGGCATCGACATGGTCGTGGGTTTCGTCGATGAAGACGCCCGCCATCGATTCCATATCGCCTCCGCCTACCTCTCCAGGGGGGAAGTGGTCCACATCCATCACAAGGTGTACCTGCCCACCTACGGTCTGTTTGACGAAGGGCGTTTCTTCGCCCCGGGTAATTCGGTACGCGCCTTCGATACCCGCTTTGGACGCTGCGGCATGCTGATCTGCGAGGACTTCTGGCATGTCAGCCCGCCCTACCTGCTGTGGCAGGACGGCGCTGACCTACTGCTCTTCTCCTCCGCCTCGCCGGGGCGCGGGCTGGCGGAAGTATCCAAGTTGGAATCCTCCGCCTGGGTGGAGCATACCAACCGGGCATACGCCGGTCTGTTCACTACCTTCGTCGCCCATGCCAACCGCACCGGCTTCGAGGATGGTTTGAATTTCTGGGGCGGTTCCACCGTCTACGACCCGGATGGGAAACTGCTCGTCCAGGCTCCGTATTTCGAGGAAGCACTGACCCTGTGCGACATGGACATGAACCAGTTGCACCGCACGCGCGCCAGGCTGCCCCTGCTGCGTGATGAAAACCCCGCCCTGGTGCAGCGTGAGTTGAAAAGGATGCAGCATGGAAATTAACCTTTCCATTGACACCGGGCTCGTCCGGAAGGTGCTGGTCGAATTCATCCACAGCGAGATCACCCGCGCCGGGTTCACGCGCGCCGTGGTCAACCTTTCAGGCGGATTGGATTCCTCGGTCTCCTGCGCGCTGGCGGTTGAAGCGCTGGGCGCCGGGAACGTGCTTGCCCTGCGCCTGCCCTATGCCACCTCTGCCCGCGATTCCCTCGACCATGCCCAACTGCTCATCGACCAGCTGGGGATCGAGGCGCGCACCTTCCCGATCACAGAAATGGCGGATGGGCTCATCGCGCTGGAAGCAGGCATGTCGCGCGTACGGCAGGGGAACATCATGGCACGCCTGCGCATGATCGTGGCGTACGACCAATCCGAAGCCTTCAAGGGGCTGGTCGTTGGCACCGGCAACAAGACCGAGATCCTGCTCGGGTACACCACCCTGTATGGCGATTCCGCCTGCGCGCTGAACCCGATCGGTGACCTGTACAAGACGCAGGTGCGCCAACTGGCACGCGCCCTGACCATCCCCGAAGCGATCATCGCCAAGCCGCCCACTGCCGACCTGTGGGCAGGTCAGACCGACGAAGGCGAACTCGGTTTCACCTACGCCGAGGTGGATAAACTGCTTTACCTGCTGGTGGATCAGCGCTACAAGCCCGAAGAATGCGTCGAAGCAGGATTTTCCGAAGCCTTCGTCCGGGCGGTCGTTGAACGCATCCGCAGGAACCAGTTCAAACGCATCCTGCCTCCGGTTGCCAAGTTATCCAACCGCACCGTGGGCTATGATTTTCTTTACCTGCGCGACTGGGGCACCTAGACCGGCACACCCCCTGCAATAAAAATACAGCAGCTGAACATCGATGCCTCTCCACGTTCCCGCCGCCCTGCACAACCGCCGCTACCTTGCCCTCTGGCTGGGTTTGCTCATCTCCATCTCCGGTTCACAGATGCAGGTTGCCGCATTGCACTGGCACATCCGCGTCCTGACCGGTGAACCGGATCCGCTTGCGCTGGGGGGTATCGGGCTGGCGCGCATCCTGCCGGTCATCATCTTCTCGTTCATCGCCGGTCCGATGGCAGACACCTTCAACCGGCGCCGCATCCTGTTCATCACCCAGAGCGCGCTCACCCTGATCGCGCTGGCGCTTGCCCTGCTCACTTATACCGGTCACATCACCATCTGGTGGATCTACGCCCTGACCGCCGTCCAAGCTTCTGCCGTGGCATTCGACGGACCATCCCGGCAGGCGATGATCCCCAACATCGTTGCCGCCCAGGACCTGCCGAGCGCCTTCAGCCTGTCTTCGATCGCCATGAACACCGGCTCGATCGTGGGTCCGGCCCTGTCCGGGCTGGTCATCGCCACGCTCGGTCTGGAATATGTCTATTTCTTCAACGCCGTCTCCTTCCTGGCTGTGATCGCCGCCCTGGTCGTCATCGGGCGGGTGCAGCAGGATACCCGCCAGAAACCCGGCATCAACCTGGGCGCCGCCCGCGAGGGCATCCGGTTCATCTTCTCCAAGCCCATCCTGTTCTCCACCATGCTGATGGATTTCATCGCCACGTTCTTCGCCTCCGCCAAGACGATGATGCCCATCATCGCCCGCGACATCCTCAAAGTCAATGAGATCGGGTACGGCTGGCTCTCGGCGGCGGAATCGATCGGCTCGGTGGCTTCCGGGGTGGTCATCTCGCAGATCCGTGTCCTGCGCCGGCAGGGGCGCACCTTCCTGTCAGCCGTTGCCGTGTTCGGACTGGCAACGATCCTGTTCGGGTGCGCCTATTGGATCGGTCCGCAGGTCGTGCTATTCAGCCTGCCGGGATTCGCCCTTTCACTCTCCTTCCTGGTTGCCTTCCTTGCCCTGGTCCTCGGCGGCGCCGCCGATGCGGTCAGCACCATCATCCGCAACACCATCCGCCAGTTGAACACGCCCGACCATATGCGCGGGCGCATGGTCTCCATCAACCAGGTCTTCTTCCAGGGCGGACCGCAACTGGGTGAGGTGGAGGCTGGCGTTGTTGCCAGCCTCTTCGGGGTCCCCTTTGCCATCATCAGCGGCGGGGTCGGATGCATCCTCGGAATGGTTTTCATTCTTTTCAAGTGGCCCCAACTGCGCCACTACAACGGGGATGAGCACCTGTCGCAGCCTGCCCCGGGATGAGGCTCGCCTGCGCTTCCCCGACGATTGCCCTACAGTTTTGATATCTTGGTTGACTTTCGCTCCGATATCCACTATACTGGATTTGGATCTACCGCCTATGCGATTCTTCAGTCTCATATCCAAACTCTGAGAAAAGCACGCCTTGGTTGCGCGTGCTTTTTGTATTAATCTGACAAGGAGAAGCCCATGGACTCAGGAATGATCGGCAAGATTCAAAAAGCCAAACAGTACGCCCAGGAACGCAATCGCTTTCATATTGACACCCTGAAGGTAAACATTAACGGAGAGAACAACACCCACACAGCGAAGTTGGAAGATGGCAAGTGGCAATGTGACTGTGATTATTTCAAGGGACATTCCATTTGCACCCACACCATGGCGCTCGAGGAACTGCTCAAGGGGATGTTGGTGCTGGCGGAATGACCCGGTGCAAGCCTGCCTGCCTCCGGCCGCAAGAGACCGGAGGCTTTTTCTTTGGTAAAATTCATGCCTATGACCTCCCTTTCCCGTCGTGATTTCCTCAAACTGGGCGGGCTGGCACTTTCCAGCCTGGCATTCAACGGCTACCTGCCGGATTTCAACGAATTCGAGGACATTGACCTGGTGCGCGTGGCGACCACCTCCGTCAGCGTCTATCAACAACCCACGGACGAGAGTCCCATCGTTGCCACCTGGGGGCGCGATGCGCTGGTCAATGTGTATGAAACGGTCGACTCGGGCACCCCGGATTACAATCCCATCTGGTACCGGGTCTTTGGCGGGTATATGCACCGTGCCCGCCTGCAAAAAGTACGCTTCCATGCCAATGTGCCGCTGGAGACCATCCCCGACACCAAGCTGCTCGGCGAGGTGACCGTCCCGTATGCCCAACCATATCGCTACGATCAATACCAGGGCTGGGTGGCAGTCCTCTTCCGCCTGTACTACAGCACCATCCACTGGATCACCGGCGTGGAGGCGGGTCCGGACGGCAAAGCCTGGTACCGCCTGCTGGATGAAGCCGATGAGAGCATCTACTATGTACCCGCCGTGCAGATGCGCGCCATCCCCACGGGGGAGCTCGATCTCATCACGCCCGAGGTTGAGAACAAGCGCATCGATGTCAACCTGACCAACCAGAGCCTTGCCTGCTTTGAGGCGGATACCCAGGTATTCAGCACTTCCATCTCCAGCGGGGTGCGTTACCAGTTCGATACTCCTGCCGGGCAGTTCAATATCATGGTCAAACTGCCCTCGCGCCGCATGAGCGCCGCCGACCGCGCCGCCAGCGATGACCAGAACGTCCTCGCCGGAGTGCCGTGGTGCGCTTTCTTCACCGGTGAAGGGCATGCCTTCCACGGCACATACTGGCACGATGATTTTGGCATCCCGCACTCCCACGGCTGCATTAATATGAAGAATGAAGACGCACTCTGGCTATTCCGCTGGAGCCGCCCGACCGCCTCCTTCGAGGAGATCGACAAGTTGACCCTGGACCGCAAGGGTTACGGCACCCGGGTGGATATCCATTATTGATATGCCGACCCTCACCTGGTCCACCAAGGAATTCCCGCCCCCCCAGCCTGCCAGGCTGACCCTGGATGCGATCATCCACCCGCAAGGCGCCGGTTACCCGCATGGCGCGGCGGAGAGCAGCATCCACCTGGGAGACAACCTGGGTGTCATGACTGCCCTCCTGCCGGACTACGCCGGGAAGGTGGACCTGATCTACGCCGACCCGCCCTTCTTCACCAACAAGCGCTTCCCTGCCCGCATCGGTCGCGGCGAGGATTCACGCCGCCCGGCGGACTGGTTGTTGACCGAAGGCTATACCGACAACTGGAAGGATCTGGACGCTTACCTGGATTTCCTCTACCCGCGCCTGGTGCTGATGCACCGCCTGCTATCCCCGCAGGGATGCCTGTACCTGCACCTGGACTGGCATGCCAGCGCCTGTGCCCGCCTGCTGCTGGACGAGATCTTCGGGCGCGAGCGCCTGATCAATGAGATCGTCTGGGTCTATCATGGTCCCTCCCCCATCCGGCGCGCTTTCAACCGCAAGCACGACACCATCCTGAGTTACGCCAAGGGGGAGGGTTATATCTTCAATCCCGACGCAGTGCGCGCGCCGTACAACGCCAGCACCATTAAAACCTTTGCATCCTCGCCGCGGGCAGGGTTTGGCAAGGTACCCGACCTGGCGCGCGGCAAAGTCCCCGAAGATTGGTGGTATTTCCCCGTGGTCGCCCGCCTGCATAATGAGCGCAGCGGCTATCCCACCCAGAAGCCGGAAGCCCTGCTGGAGCGCATCCTGCTGGCTTCCTCCGACCCCAACAGCCTGGTCGCGGATTTCTTTTGCGGGTCCGGCACTTTCCCGCTCGTTGCCGCCCGTAACGGCAGGCGTTTCCTGGCATGCGATGCCACCTGGCGGGCAGTGCACACCAGCCTCAGCCGCCTGGGAGAAACCGCGCAGGCGCCTTTCGCCCTGTACCGCAACGGTGACCTGCCCCCGGCGCGTGTACCACCGGAACTGGGCTTCAGCCTGGCAGCGGATGGCACCCAGCTGCACCTGCATCCCGCCAGCCTGCCGCTGGACCACTGGGAAGTGGACCCCGCCTGGGATGGCAAGGTCTTCCGCAGCGCCGCCCAGGCACGCCGGCAAAACCGCACCAACGTCATACCCCTGGAAATCAAACTGCCCGTTGCTGGGACCAGGGTCCGCATCCGGGCAGTCACGGTGCAGGGGGAACGGCTGGAAACGGGATGAACTACACTTCCAACTGGTAACCCACCCCGCGCACGGTCTTTAGAAATACCGGTTCATTGGGATCCGCCTCGATCGCCCGGCGCAGCCAGGAGATGTGCACGTCCAGCGTGCGGGTATCATCGGTGTAATCCGTTTCCCAGACCTGTGAGAACAGCCACTTGCGTTCGCACACTTCGCCGCGGTGTTCGATCAATAGGCTCAGCAGCCGCAGCAGGCGCGGGGTCAGGCGGGTGCGCTTGCCCTGGCAGCGGACGATGTGTTTTTCCAGGTCGAGGTGGATCGATCCGGCGTGCAGGCTCCTGCGGCTCTCACCCGGCAGGAGGTGGCGGATGCGATTCTGCAACTTCTGCGCGGTGAACGGCAGGGTCAGCACGATCTCGGCATCCGTCTTTTCAACCTCGTGGTCGGGGTCCAGGATCAGCAGGATGGGGAGCGAATCGCTCGCCTCATGGATCGCCTGGCAGATGCGTTTCCCGGTCGTGCGCAGGGTAGCCGCATTGACGACTGCCACGTCGGGCATGAAACCGTTGCCCACGCGTTTGACCGCCTCACTGCCGCTCGATACCTGTTCGACGGTGAAACCCTTTTTTCGCAGTGCCGGGGTGAATCCGGGATACTCTGCGTGCTTTCCCTCAATGATCAAAAGTATCGCGTCTTCCATAATAAGTCCTTAACATTATACACCAATGTTAAAAAATTGCACGTGACCAAAGTACCACCAGGCGGCAGTTTTTCCGATCCGCAGCCACCGCCGGCAGGATTTGCCACCTTCCCACTCCTGCCCGCTTCTGGTAAAATCAGCGCCCGGAGTGTTGTACCCTTCACTCCCAATCCACTTTGAAAGAAGGGCTTGAATCATGAAGGTTTTGCTCGTCAAGGATGTTTACAAACTGGGACGCGCCGGCGATGTCAAGAAAGTCGCCGATGGCTACGGGCGCAACTTCCTGCTCCCGCAAGGCATGGCAGTACTCGCCACCCCGGGCGCGCTCAAGACTGCGGACCGCATCCGCAATAAAGCCTCCGAACGTCGCATTGTGATGAACGAGGAGATGGGCGTGGTTGCAGAGGCGCTGTCCAAAGTCCAACTCACCTTTGGCGCCCGCGCCGGTGAGACCGGCAAACTCTACGGCTCGATCACCTCGCAGGATGTGGCAGATCAGATCCAGGAGAAGAGCGGCGTGGTCATCAAGCGCCAGCAGATCGATATGCAGCCCCTGCGCACGCTGGGCGAGCATGCCATCCGCATCCGCCTGACCATGGACCTGATCCCGGAACTCAAGGTGACCGTCTTCCGCGAAGGCGAAGCAGAACCCAGCCTGCCGATCGAACCGGAGCAGGAAGCCGCCCCGGTCGCCGAGGCGCCCGCCCCGGAAGAGCCGGCTCCCGAAGCCTGATCCCCGGCATACAACCTGAGCACATCACCGGTACGATGGGGGACCGGTGATGTTTTATAATCCCACCCATGCCCGAAACGATCGGTCAGCAACTCAAACAAGCCCGCCTGGCTCGCAACCTGAGCCTGGAGGAGGTTGTGCGCGCCACCCGCATCCGGGTAAATGCAATCACCGCCCTCGAAGCGGACGATTTTGATTCGCTGCCTTCTCCCACCCAGGCACGCGGCTTCCTGAAGATCTACGCCACCTACCTGGGACTGATCCTGGAAGACCTGTTCGCCCGCCAGCGCGGCGATGCGCCCGCCGAAACCCCACCACCGGTAGCAGAAGCAGATTCCACCAACCCGGCGGATGGCGGGAAGCCGGAACCGGCGGCAGGATCGAAACCCGCCCCCCGCCGCCGCCGCAAGACCGTCCTCCAGCCTGCCGAAGCGGATGCGATCGCAGCACCTACCCCGCCGACCGCACCCGACCTGCCAGCTGAACCCACCCCTGCCGAGGTCGCGCAGGCTCCCGCGCCGACCGAGCCTGCGCCTGCAGCCTCGCAGGTGCTGTTCGATGCCATCGGCAGCCGCCTGCGCCAGCAGCGCGAGAACCTGAGCCTGAGCCTGGAAGAGATCGAACGTCATACCCACGTCCGCCGCCGCTACCTCGAAATACTGGAAGCCGGTCAATTCGCGCTTCTGCCCTCCTCGGTGCAGGCGCGCGGCATGCTGCAAAACTATGCCCGCTTCCTGGATATGGACGTGGATGCCTTGCTGCTGACGTTCGCCGATGGACTGCAAGCCCTGCTCGCCGAACGTCAGCCCAAGCCGGAGGTCGAAGCGGGCAGGCAGAAACGACCGGCGTTCCAATTCGCGCTGCCTCCCGCCCTGCGCCGGGTGCTCACGCCCGACCTGCTGGTGGGCGGTGGAGTGCTCCTGCTCCTGGTCCTGTTCGCCATCTGGGGAACCGGGCGCATCGTCCAGCAGAACGCTGCCTTCACGCCCCAACCGACCGCCCCGTCCATCTCGAACATCCTGCTTGCCACGCCGCTGCCGGGTGACTCGACACCAACCGGAACGCCTGCTGCCGGGACCGCCCCACCTGCCACCGGCTCCGCGCCGACGCTGGAGATCATACTTCCTCCCGCCGGGGATGGACCCGTGCAGGTGGTGCTGGTTGCCCTGCGCAGCGTTTGGGTCAAGGTTCTGGTCGATTTCGAGGTGGCGTTTGAAGGGCGCGCCAGCCCAGGAACCGCCTACGCCTTTGATGCCGACACCCAGATCGAAGTGATCAGCGGGGATGGCTCGGCGGTAAGCATCATCTACAACCTGTCTGACCTGGGCGCCATGGGCGCCTACGGTGAGTTGGTGGACCGCATCTACACCGCCACCACGATCCTCATCCCCACCGCCACCTTTACCCCGACCGCCACCGTGACCCCCACGCCCACCCGCACCCTGCGCCCGAGCGCCACAACCCGCCCGACCAACACGCAGGTTCCCCCAGCGACCCTGATCCCCTAGGCAGCGTTCGCCAAACGTCGGAGATCCCCCGAGCGGTATGATGAAAAAAACCTTCCACATGGTCTCGCTGGGCTGCGCCAAGAACACGGTCGATTCCGATTCGATGGCGCAGCTGCTCGAGCGCGATGGTTATCAGCAGGTCAGCACACCCGGGAAAGCCGCTGTGCTGATCGTCAATACCTGCGGCTTCATCGCCGCGGCGCGCCAAGAATCCTACACCGCCCTGCGCCTGTTGGCAGAGAAGAAACGCCCGGGTCAGGTGCTGGTCGCGGCGGGCTGCCTGACCCAGCGCTACGGGGAGGAAGTTGCCCGCCAGGTCCCGGGCGTGGACGGCATCCTCGGCACACGCCGTTGGATGGATATCCTCACCGTCATCCACTCCCTGCGCGACGGGCTCACCCCGGCGCCCGTCTATCACCTCCCCGAGACCGCCAGCATCGGCAGGGATGAATTGGGGATCCTGCGCGCCTCGGTGCATGGCGCCTCGGCATTCCTCAAGATCGCCGACGGATGCCGCCGCCCCTGCGCCTTCTGCGCCATCCCGCTCATCAAGGGCACCCTCGTCAGCCGACCGCCGGAGACGCTGCTGGCGGAAGCGCGGCTGCTGGTCTCCTCGGGGGTGCGTGAGTTGAACCTCATCGCCCAGGATACGACCGATTACGGCTCCGACCTGGGCAGGAAGGACGGACTTGCCAACCTGCTGGCATCCCTGACCGCCGAACTCGCCCCAACCCCGCCCGGAAGCGCCACCACCGGTCTGGACTGGATCCGCATCCTGTATGCCTACCCGGGCGCCATCTCGGAGCGCCTGATCGACCTGATGGCAGCCCGCCCGCAGATCCTACCCTACCTCGACCTGCCCCTGCAGCACGCTCACCCCGACACGCTCAAGCGCATGGCGCGCCCGGCGAATATGGACTGGGTGCACAAGACCCTTGAACACATGCGTGCAACCATCCCGGGGCTTGCCGTGCGCACGACCTTCATCGTCGGGTATCCCGGGGAGACGGAGGCGGAATTCCAGGCACTGCTGGATTTCGTCCAGGAGATGCGCTTCGACCGTGTGGGCACGTTCCAATTCTCCTTCGAGGAAGGCACTCCCTCGGCACCGCTGGGCGACCCCGTGCCTGCCGAGGTCAAGCAGGAACGCTATAACCGCCTGATGGAAGCCCAGCAGGCGATCTCTCTGCAGATCAACCAGGCATGGGTCGGCAGGAGCCTGGATGTGCTGATCGAAGGCGGGAACCAGGGCATATCGGTTGGTCGTTCCTACCGTGATGCGCCCGAGATCGATGGCTATGTGCTGGTGGAGCAGGAACTGCCCCCCGGCAGTTTGCTGCCCGTCAGGGTCACAGGGGCATGGTCGTATGACCTGGTGGGCATGCCAGCCTGAGGCTTTGTTATAATCCCTGTCATGAACTCGCGCGCACGTCTTGCCCTGGGGGTGAATATCACCGTGCTGGGCTTCCTGCTGGCATTATCGCTTTCCGCCAGCGGGGCGCTCCTGCCCACGGAGCCCCAGGAGCGCCTGCGTTCCTACACCCGCGCGCTGGAGTTCGATTATTTTACCTGGACGCTGGATGCGCTGTGGGGCAAACTTGTCCAGGCGACCCTGGATACCCCCGCCTACTTCGACCAGGACCAGCAAAGGCAGATCGTCAGCGATTACCTGCAATTGATGGATGAGATCCTGCAAGCCGAGTACCAGCTGAACCTGCTCTACACCGATCCATCCATCTCCTCGCCAGACTCCGCCTCCGCCGGGCTGCGTGAACAGTTGGACGGGCTTTACCGGCGCCAGCAGGCGCTCCAGCCCTTCGCCGAAGCCGTGCTCGAAATGCAGGTCTCGGAGATCCTTGCCGACCTGGACCTGACCCGTTTGGGGCAGCCCATTCCACCGGTACTCTTCCATATCAGCCCCCTGCCTTATAACCTGGTCATCTCCCCGCGCGGCAGCATCCAGCAGGAAGCCGTCATCTCGCTCATCCCCGACCTGACGGTTGACCGCCAGGCGGCGCTGGAGGATAAGGTTGCCTCCGGCATGGATGTCTCGGCGCTGGTTGTGCCAGTCGGCGGCATCGGTTCGTATCCCACCATGGTCATGCGCACCACCTCGCTGGAATGGCTTGCCGACACCATCGCCCATGAATGGATCCACAACTGGCTCAGCCTGCACCCGTTGGGTTTTAATTACGACCTCTCGCCTGAACTTCGCACGATGAATGAGACCACCGCCTCCATCGCCGGAGGCGAGATCGCCAGCCTGCTCCTGGCGCGCTTCCACCCGCAACTGGCACAAGCCTATGCTTTGCTGCCTGTCAGCCTATCGGCGGGTCCGCTGCCCCCCGGTTCCTTCCCGCGCCCGGTCTTCGATTTCCGCCAGGAAATGCACACCACCAGGGTGCAGGTGGATGACCTGCTCGCCCGTGGCGAGATCGAGGCAGCGGAGGCATACATGGAAGCCCGCCGCCAGGTCTTCTGGGACAACGGCTATATCATCCGCAAACTGAACCAGGCATACTTTGCCTTCTACGGCGCCTATGCCGATGCCCCCGGGGGCGCCGCCGGGGAGGACCCGGTGGGACCGGCTGTGCGCCTTTTGCGCGAGAACAGCGCCAGCCTCACTGAATTTCTCAAGACCATGGCAGGTTTTTCCTCCTATGAAGACCTCAGGAAGGCGGTCAGCCCATGATGCACACCCGCTCAGCGCGGCGCAGCGACCGGTCGCGCCAGTCCCTGCCCGGCGCACACCTGCCCACGGCAGCCCTGCCCACGGCAGCCCTGCTCACGGCAGCCCTGGTGCTGATCCTTGCAGCCTGTGCCCCGACGACACCCGCCCCGCTTGCCCCCTCGCCCACACCCAGCCCCACCCCGTTTGAAATGGAATGCACCATCCTGCCCTATGCGCTGGATGTATCTGCCACCATGTCTGCCTTCATCGATGAATCGGCGCACGTCAGGGGTCGGCAGGATGCGCCCGTCACCATGCTGGTCTTCACCGACTTCCAGTGCTCGGGCTGCGCCGTGCTGGCGGATGCCATCACCCAGGTGCAGGCGGACCACCCGGACGACCTGCGCCTGATCGTCCGCTACCTTCCGGACACCGGCGATAAAAGCCTGCTTGCCATGCAAGCGGCGGAAGCCGCCCACCTGCAGGGCATGTTCTGGGAGATGTACGCGCTGCTCTTCACCCGCCAGCCCGAATGGTACGCGCTTGCCCCGGCGGATTTTCCCGCCTGGTTGGGGGAACAGGCGGATGACTTGGGACTGGATGCTGCCCGTTTCCTATCAGACATGTCCGGCGAGGAAGTACAGGCGCGCCTGCAGGCGGTGATCGATACCGCCGCCACGCTGACCTTAAGCCCGCCCCTGCTGTACCTGAACAGCACCTCGCCCTACAGCGGCATGGCGGATGCCTCCAGCCTCGACCAGATGGTGCGCCTTGCCATGCTGGAGGCGGATAAATTCCACACCTGCCCGCGCTGGGTGATCGATCCGCAAAAGGAATACCTTGCCACGCTCGACACCACGCGCGGCGAGGTCGTGCTCCAACTATTCCCACAGAAAGCCCTGCTGGCGGTGAACAACTTCATCTTCCTGGCGCGCGCAGGCTGGTATGATGGCATCACCTTCCACCGCACCGAGGCGGATTTTGTCATCCAAACCGGAGACCCCTCCGCCACGGGCTACGGCAACCCCGGCTACTACTTCTCCAGCGAATTAGCCCCCGACCTGACCTTTGACACCGCCGGCATGCTGGCAATGGCGAACGTCGGTCAGGATACCAACGGCAGTCAATTCTTCATCAACCTTGCGCCCACCCCGCAGTTGAATGGGCAGTTCACGATCTTCGGTCAGGTGCTCTCCGGGCTGGAAGTGCTGCAGAGCCTCTCTGCCGGGGAAGCGCTCATCCATGTGACGATCGATGAAAGGTAGATCATGACATCCTTCCTGACGGGGAATAAAACCCGCTCCGCTCTCCTGCTGGGGTTCAGCCTGCTCAGCATGCTGGTGCTGCTCGGGCGCGGCATCCTGCTGGTCGCGCAGGCAATCATCGCCTGGCGGCAGGCGGAACTCACGTTCAACGGCATGGCTCCTTCCGTGCTGGATGCCCTGAGCATGCTGGTGTGCGCCGGGCTGCTCTTCCCGCTGGCGCTCGCCAGCCTGCGCCATTTGCAAGGGAAAGCCCTGCCCCCGGCAGCCCTGCCGTCGGCAGCCCTGCCAGCGGTCAGGATGCGCACCCTGCTGCTGCTTTCCGCCCTGTGGCTGATCCTGTTCGCCGCCGCCAGCCTGCTGACCCTCCTGCTGGACCTAGGCTGGTTGTTCTCCATCCCCGCTTTCCTGCTGGCAATGCTCATCCCGGTTGCCATCTTTGCCTGGATCGCCGCCGGCGGGCTTGCCTGGGGTTCGCGCCGGCGCTTGTGGGCGGCATTCAGCCTGGGCATGACCGGCGGCACCCTGCTCTCGCTTCTCGCGGAATATGCGCTGGTGGCGATCGGGGTGGTCCTCGGCGCGCTGGTCATTGCCGTCCGCCCGGACCTGCTGAACGGGCTGCTGGAGCTGCAGCAGCAGGTGCAGAACGCCGGGAACATGGAGGAGTTGTTGACCACACTGGCTCCCGTGCTCACCCGCCCGTGGGTCTTCCTGCTGGTGCTCGCCTTCGCCTCCCTGTTCGCGCCGCTGATCGAGGAAGCCGCCAAGCCAATTGCCGTCTGGATCCTTGGACGCCGCCTGCATGACCCCGCCGAAGGATTTGCCCTGGGGGCGTTATCGGGCGCCGGTTTTGCCCTGCTGGAGGGACTGATGGCTGCCAGCGGCATGGCGGAAACGCCCTACTTCGGCATCCCGGCACGGCTTGCCAGTTCCCTGATGCATATCACCCTCAGCGGACTGGTGGGCTGGGGCATCGCCTCCGCCCTGCTGGAAAAACGCTGGGGGCGGCTCGCGGCGGTCTATGCGCTCAGCGTCAGCCTGCACGGTATGTGGAACGGTTCCGCCCTGCTGGCAGTCTACGGCTCGCTGCGCTTCAGCCTGGCAGACATGACCTACGACCCGGTCAGCCTGCTCAGCATGGTCGGCGGGGTGGGACTGCTGGGGTTGGTCTTTGTGCTCATCGCGGTCAGCCTGCCGCTGCTCAACCAGCGCCTGCGCCACCTGCGTGGTGATATAATCGCCCCGCCCGCGTCCCAGCCCGCATCCCGGATCGAAAGGACCCCTGATGGATTGGATTCTCAAGGCAGTTGATTTCATCCTGCACGTTGATGTCTACCTGGAACAGATCATCAGCCAGTACGGCGGCTGGACCTATGCGCTGTTGTTCTTTGTCATCTTCCTGGAGACCGGTTTCGTCGTGACCCCGTTCCTGCCGGGGGATTCGCTCATCTTCGCCGCCTCCACATTCGCCGCCCGCGGCGCACTTAACCCGTGGATCATGTTCGCCTTGCTCTCCTTCGCCGCCGTGCTCGGCGATTCGGTCAATTACTGGATCGGGCACCGCATCGGCAGGCGCGCCTACACCGGGGAGATCCGCTGGATCAAGAAGGAATACATGGAACGCACGCATACCTTCTTTGAAAAGCACGGCGGCAAGACCATCTTCCTGGCACGCTTCGTGCCCATCATACGCACCTTCGCTCCCTTCGTGGCAGGGATCAGCCGCATGTCCTACGGTTTCTTCTTCCGCTGGAATATCATCGGCGGGATCAGCTGGGTGGCAATCTTCACCCTGCTGGGGTACTTCTTTGGCAACATCCCCTTCGTGCAGAAGAACTTCGAACTGGTCATCCTCGCCATCATCGTCATATCCTTCGTCCCTGCGGTGGTCGAAGCGCTCAAAGCCAGGAAGGAAATGAAAGCCGGCGGATCGCCCACAGCTGAGTCCTGAATCCGCGCAGATCCATGGAAAAGACAGGAGGCTTCCCGGGTTGGGAAGCCTCCTTGCTATTTATCGATCAAAATCAAGCACGTTCTCAGGGCAGGAGCCGCAGGTGGGATTCGGCGCTGCTCACGATGGCTTGTTCATTCCACAGCATGGGATAGTATTCCCCGTCCTGCCACAGCGGCGCCAGGTCGATGTAATGCGGGTGATAGGCATGACCCGACTGCCCGGTGGTGTGCACCGTCAGCGAGTTGCGCAGGTCGCCCAGGTCCACGATCATGCGCATCGAAGGCAGCCAGTCGACCTCAAAACCCATGCCCACGGTCCACCCGGTGGCGTTGACGATCGATTCGCCGCCGCCGGTGGGGAATGGTCCGCGGTTGAAAATGGATTCGATCAAGCCGATGCCCGATTCACCCAGTGTGGCATTGCGGAAGGTGGCACTGTGCGCCTCACCCCAGGTCTGCCAACCCTCCAGGTCGCTGCCGTACAGGTCTTCCCCATCCTGGACAGACTTCAGGAAAGCAGCAAGGAAGATATCGTCGCGCTGCTCCACCTGCGGAGTGCCCAGGTCATCCCACCAGGCGCTTTCAGGCTGCTGGACCAGGTTGCGTACGACCTCGTACCAGCGCGATCCGCCCGCCGGGAGATAGTCCTCCGGGAAACCCTCGTCATTGAAGGTCGCCGCGAGCAGGTTCGTCCAGAACATTTCGAACACCAGCGCCGGCTGCGAATCAGCCCCTTCTTGCAGGTCCCAATCTGCCAGGAACGCCTGGCGAACCTCCTCCGCCCTGCCTTCCATTTCCAGCGACATGAGGATCGGCAGGAGCGTTTCGGCGTTCAGGCTGGTGGAATCCGCCTGCATGGATTGGATATAAGCGCTGTCGATCGGTGCGGGTGCATTCTCGATCATGTCCACGATGCGCTCGGCGCGGAATCCGTAATCCCAATCGCTGGTCACCAGGTAGGGATAGTCGCGCGGCACAGCCTGGTTGTTCGCCGTGACGATGTAACCGCTCTCCGGGTTGAGCACAAAGGGGAGCTGCTCGAACGGGATGTAACCGGTCCATTCGTACTCGGACGTCCAGCCCGGCACTGGCAGGGAGCCATCCCCGTTCTGGCGGATGGGGACATTGCCCGGCATCTGGTACGCGATGTTGCCGTCCACATCGGCATAGATTAGGTTCTGCGCCGGCACGGTGAAGGCACGCGCCGCGGTGCGGAAATCATCCCAGTTCTGGGCGGTGTTGAAGCCCCAGATGGCGTCAAAGATGTAGGCAGGCTCCAGCGCCGTCCAGCGCAGGCTGATGACGAATGCCTCCGGCAGGTCCATGCCCGCCTGTTCGCCGAACTCCTCCAGCCCGTAAACCTCCGAGATGACTGGACCGTGGCGGGTGGAACGAACCAGGACTTCCACCGGTTCGCCGCCGCCCACCTGGATCGTTTCGCTGCGCACCTCAAAGTCCACCCACTCCCCGTCCACTTCGTACTGGTCCGGGTTGTCGGGGTTGATCCTTTCGATGTACAGGTCCATCACATCGGGACCGTTATTGGTAAAACCCCAGGCGATGCGGTCATTGTGCCCGATCACCACACCCGGCACCCCGGCAAAGGAGAACCCCGCCACCTGGTAGGGGCAGGCATCGGTCTTGGGCTGGCAGTGCAAGCCCAACTGGTACCAGATGGAAGGCATCTGGATGCCCAGGTGGGGGTCATTGGCGATCAAGGGCATGCCGCTCTCGGTCAGGCTCCCGGCGATCGCCCAGGAATTGGAACCGATCCCGGTGCCGGTGGGTCCAAGCAGGGCTGCCATAGCCTCCAGGCGGTTGGCAACCCGCTCCAGCAAGTCCACCGGCAGGATGGAAAGCAGTTCGCCGGGCATGCCCGGCAGACCGGGGCTTGCCGTCTGGAAAGCCTCGACGATGACCGGGTGATCCAGCGGGTAAGCCGGGTATAGGTCTGCCACCTGTTCGGGACTGAAGGTCTTCAACAGGATGGCGCGCTCGATCTCAGCATCCAGGTTGCCGCGCAGATCCCATGCCATTGCCTTCGCCCAGGTCATGCTGTGGACGGGTGTCCACGGTTCCGGTTCGTAGTCCGGGGTCAACAAGCCCAGGATGGCATACTCCAGGCTGATCGCGGCGCCGGAATGGTCTGCCAGGTACGCGTTCACGCCATCGGCATACGCGCTCAGGATGGCGACCGATTCCACGCTCAGCGTGGAGACTTCATATTCGGCGATCCGCTCCCAGCCCAGCGTGCGCAGGAAGGCATCGGTTTCAACCTGTTCGGCGCCGAACATCTCGGACAGGCGTCCCGAGCCGATGTGGCGCCAGAAGTCCATTTGCCAGAAGCGGTCCTGGGCATGGACGAAGCCCTGGGCAAAGAACAGGTCGTGCAGACTGGAGGCAAAGATATGCGGGATGCCGTACTCATCCCGGTAGATATCCACCTCCCCGTCCAAACCGTTCAGATGCAGTTCACCTTCCACCTGGGGAAAGGAACGCCGGGCGGTGGTGATGCCCACCGCCGAGAGGATAATGGCAAGCGCGACCAGCACCCCGGTCAGTCCAACCAGAAAGCGTTTCAGTTTTATCGACACGATTCCTCCTTTGGCAAGTTGTGAACCATGTTTAAAAACCCTCATGAAAGCCGGTGGAGGCGTCCATGAGGGTAGATCGATCACCGAAAGATGGCAGGTATTGTAATTATATGAAAGAAGTCAGCCTTACTGGTCGCCTATGGGGTGATCCCCAGCAGGCGCGGGAACCAGTACCACAGGATATCGGCGGCGGGCTTGCCGTGCACCGAAGCGCTGGCATCGTGCAGCACTGCCGGCGGGTAATACCCCCGGCTGACAAAACCACCCAGCCAGGCACGCTCATTGACCGCCGCCAGCAATGCCTGGTAAATGTCCGCCTGTTCCTGCAGGTCCACCGCCGCCTGGGTGTTTCCCGGCGTGAGCGCCACCCGGGTCGGGATCGTGCCCAACCCGGCGCCCTCGGCGGAGGGATACGCCACCGCCAGGATGACCGGTTTGCCCAGCGCCGCCTGGAAGGGCTGGATCTCGGCATCCAGCCGGGCGCCAGCCGCGGCGCGCATTTCCTCGAAGCCAGGCGTCAGACCCGCGCTGAGCGGCGCGTTCCACAGCAGGTAGATGCCGTCAAATTCGCTGGCGAAGACCGGCGTGGATGCCAGGTCATCCGGGTATGCGACCGCCCAGAGCAGCGTACCGCTGAAACGGGAACGCACATCCGCCAGGATGGCCCGCCAGCGCGTCTCGGCATCCGCTGGGACGCCGGAACTGCTCCCATTGATCTGCCCATCCGGGAGCGCCGGGAGCACCCACTCTCCGCCCAGGATGAGCGCCTTTGCCCCCGACTGCGCTGCCAGGTCGGCATGGTAGCGGGCGAATGCTTGGTAACGAATGAACCAGTTGTTCCACCAGCCGCTGTCATGCGCCGTGGAGCCCCACCAGGCGTCCACATCCATGCGCAGGTCGGCGCCCGGGAAGATGGCTGCATTCAGGTTGAGGGCGCGCACCCCCGCCACCAGGTGGCTCGTGTCGGTGAAGAGCGGATCGCTGCCCGCCAGCGGCGTGAAGACAAATGGGTTCGTGCGCGTGACGGTCCAGCTTGGGGTCAGCACAAGCCAGTTGGCATACAGCGCCTGGGTGTTCAAAACCGCCTGCGGCAACCAGGGCTGCCAGGTTGGTTCGCCGGCGGGCAGGAATTCGATCCCCGCCCAGAACCCGGCAGAGCGCGCGGTCACCGGCAGACCCACCAGGGTGGCAGGCTGCAGGCTCTCAAGCCAGATCCAATCGCTCACCTGGTCCTGAAGGTCCTGCGCGATCAGGCTGGAAGAGACCAGCCTGCCGGTCCTGCCCGGACTCGTCAGCGCGTCATCGGCAAGCCCGCATTGATCGTTGCGGCAGTAGCGGTATTCGAAAGCGCCAAGGATGTTCAGGGGGCTGTACAATTGGTAAGCCCACCTGTTGTTCCCCATCGACCACATCGGGATCGGCACCGTCCAGCCGTAAGGATTGAACTGGATCGAGAGGATATCCATCACCTGTGTCTCGGAGGGCGCGCTGACCTCGAACAGGATCGGCGCGGAGGTGCCCGACTGCCAGGAATAGACCGCTTCCAGCCTCTGGACGGGCTCCACCGAGACCGGGACGATCAACTGGCGCAGGGTGAACGAGCCGTCGAGGTTATGCTCGGCATTCCAGAAGCCGTCGCCCAGGGTGTATTTATAGCGCACGTCCGCCCCGGCGGGCAGCATGAGCGAGAGCGTGTAACGTCCATCCTCCAGCGCGGTCATCACAGGCATGCGCGCGGCGACACTGCTCAAGCCTCCGCCCTGGTCTCCGAACATGTTGCCCAAGGTATAGAGGTTGCCCGCCAGGCGCACCGGTACATTCGGGACCGTGTTCTCCGGCAGGCTGACGGTGAAAATGACATTGACCAGCGGGGCGGGAGCCATCGAGATGGTGGCAGGCGTGGTCTTGTTCTCCACCACCTCCGCGCCCTGCTGGAAGGTCTGGTACATGCCGTCCAGCGCATACGCCACCAGGTTGTGCGTCCCAAGAGGCAGCCCCTCGACGTTGAAGACGCCGCTTGAATCGGTCAGGGTCTGTTGTCCACCGACCGCAACAAGGATGTTCACCAGCGGGGAGCCATCGGCGCTGCTGACGATCTTGCCGCTGATGCGCCCGGTTGGCGCGGCGAACAGGCTGTCGGACCAGGAGGAGATGATATCCTGCACCTCGCCGGGCGCCGTGACATGGTACAGGCGGTAGCGCACCTCGTTGTCGGCGGGATCGTCTTCCAGGATCGGCAGGGTGGATTGGCGCAGGTAGCGGTACTTGACCACGCTGCCGAGGGCGAAGGGCAGGGTCAGGGTATAGTGGAGGGTGTCCATGCCCTGCATGGCATGATTGGAGGGATTCAGCCCCAGACCGGTGACTTCATCCACAACGCTCAGGTAGAGCACCTCGCCCGGCAGGAGCGGCGTGGGCAGGGTCACACTGAACGTGATGACCGCCCCCGGGGCGGGCGTGGGTGTCGGTCCGACAGGCTGGGTGGGTGTCTTTGAACTGACCAGGTCCGGGAGATCCAACAGGGAAAAGGTGCAGCTGCTCAGCAACATGAGGTTGGCAAGCGCGATCAGGATGATGGCATTCACGTAGCGTGGCTTCATACCCCTCCTCGATGCGGGGGAGGCAGGCTAACCCGCCGCCTTGAATAATTGCTGGATCTCGTTCTCATGGTCTGCCAGGCTCCCCAGCACCCCGTTGACGAAACGCGGCGTGCTGTCGGAGCCGTATAATTTTGCCAGTTCCACCGCTTCGTTGATCGCCACCTTGACCGGCGTCCTGCGGCTGATCGCAAATTCCCACATGGCAATGCGCAGGACGTTGCGGTCGATCGCCGCCAACTGGTCGAGAGGCCACTCGGGGGCATATTTGGCGATCACCTCGTCCATGCGCTCACGCAGAGGCAGGATGCTAAAAACAATCTGGCGGACAAACTCCGCCAGTTCATTGGAAAGCGGCTCCTCCTCCAGGCGCTCTGTCAGGATCTGCACCGGGGGGTGGTTTGCCATATCCACTTCGTAAAGTACCTGCAGGGCGCAACCGCGTGCCCTGGTGCGAGCTTTCATGCGTCCCTACGCCTCCGCCTTGTAATTAATATCCTCGATATGGATATTGACATGCCCGGCCTCGAGACCGGTCATCTCGGTGATGGCACGCGCCACCGTCAACTGCACCATGCGGCTGACCTCCCGGATGTTGACATCGTTCTCCAGCACCAGGTGCAGGTCCACCAGGACGTTGTTATCCTCGATGCACATGCGCACCCCCTGGCTGCCCTTGCCGAACCAGCCTTTCCTCCCGCCCTTGACCGGTGCCATGGCGTGAACACCATCCACTTCCAGCGCCGCCATGCGGGCGATGGTGAGGAATACATCCGGGGTCAGGGTGGTCTTGCCGGCTGATCTATAATCGTTCGACATGCTGCCTCCTTCAGGCGCTTACGCTTGGGATTATAACACTACCAGGTATAACACCCGATCATGCTTTTGGCTTCACCCGTCTCCCCAGCATCAATCCAAACAGCAGTCCCAGCCCTGCGCAGAAAATCATCAGGAACAGCACCGCATCCTGCCAGAATTGCATCGGGAACAGCCGGATGAGGCTGTCGGAATACAAGAAACGCCAGGAATCGCCCTCAAAGAACAAGGCATGGAAGGACTCGAAGAATGTCCAGAAACTGATGACGGCAAACAAACCCAGGGCTGCCACCACCCCAAAGGTGAGCCAGCCGCCGCGCCGGATACCCGCCACAAGGTCCAAACGCCAGGCACGACGCTGTGCCACCAGCAGCAAACCAACCAGCACCAGGCTCAAACCCATGCCCAGTTTGTTCAGCGGCAGGAAAACCGCCTTGACATCCTCCATGTGGCTCAGTTCGCGCCCGTTGAAAAGCGCCGAGCCATCGGGGAAGGTCAGGTCGGAGAGCAGGCTGATATCGGCATTGGTCGTCAGGTACTGGACGCACAGGTTCGCATATTCCAGCCGCTCTTCCAGGGTGAAGCCGTATTCGTCCGGCGGGAAGTGCGGCAGGCGGTATTCGATATCCAGGAAGAATCCGCTAGCCAGGATGCGCACGCCGAGGAACACCAGCAGGACCGGCACGAGCAGGGTCGCGATCCAGGATACGGCAATACCCCAGGGTCCAGCCAGTTTTTCGAGTTTTTCTTTCATATGTCTCCCGGTTCCGCACAGGCGTCCCCCGCCCGCCTGCAGGTCATTCCAGCATGTCGCTGCCGCTTTCGAGCAGGAAGTGCAGGATAAGGTTGTTCGTCAGCCATTCGATCGGGCTGAGGTCATCGGTGAAGACCACAGTGTTCTGCGGGGCAGGCGCCAGGTTCGTCCAGGTCAGGTAGAGCGATTCGATCAACAGCGGTGGAACCTCACCACCCTGGGTAAAGCGGACCAGGTTGTCGAAGAGGTCCTGCGCTGCAGTCGGCTGCACGGTGGCGTACAGGATCGAGTTGAAGGTCCCGGGTACGTCCATCACATGTATTGAAGGGAACAAGGTCCCAATGGTGGTCGCCAGACCGTCGATCAGGCGGCGGTCATCCGGGGCGCGCCCCACGTTGATCGCCAGCACACCCTGCGGCGCGAGGCGCTGCCGGGCGATGGTGAAGAACTCCTGCGTGGTCAGGTGCGGGGGGATATACGGAGGGCGATAGGCATCCACGATGATCAGATCGTACGTTTCAAGGCTCTTTTCCAACCCGAGCCTGCCGTCCTGGACATACACGTTCAGGTTGGGCAGGTCCATGGCGAAGTAATCCACCCCAGCCTGCACGATCTTGGGGTCGATCTCCCAGCCATCGATGATCACGTTCGGGAAGACACTCGCCGCCTGGTGCGCGGCAGTACCCGCCGCCAGCCCGACGATGCCCACCCGGGCGATATCCGCAGGCTCCTGCCCGGCATAAAAGAAGGGACCCGAAAGGAACTGCTGCCAGGGTCCGCCGTAGTTCAGCCGATCAGGATGGTATTCGGAATGCACTCCCTGCCCCTCGTTCAGGCGCAGTTGTCGGGTCCCATCCGGCAATTCCAGCACCTGGATGTAGTTGTATGCCGACTCGGTCTCGAAGATCTGTCCCTGCGAGCGCTTGATGACCCCCGTACCCGGGATGAATGCCAGCGCCACCAGCATGAGCATCGGCAGGTGGGTGAGTACCGCTTTCCTGCCGGCGCTCAATCCCAGTCCGACCAGCGCCACGACAAGCAGGAGCATGCTGAACACCAGGAAGGTGCGCGTGGTGCCGATGGTCGGGATGAGCACCAACGTGGGCAGGAACGAGCCGATGAACGAGCCGATGGTCGAGATGCCATAAATGCTGCCCGCCACGTTACCAGCCCGGGAGGTATCCTCCATGCAGACACGGATGGCAAAGGGCGATGCCATGCCCAGCAGGGTGACCGGCACGGTGAACAGCACCAGCACGGCGACAAAGGAGCCTGCCAGCACCCCCACCTGCAGGTTGTCAAATGCATCCGCCGCCGCCCTGAGCACCGGTCCTGCCGCGAAGGGGACGATCCCCAGGGTGAGCGCCCCCCATGCCAGGATGGCGTACATGGTGCGCGGGTGCGGCGACCTGTCCGCCCATTTCCCGCCGATGAAGTAGCCTGCGGTCAAGTATATGAGGATCAGCCCGATGATGACCGCCCAGACCACGTTGCTGGTGCCAAAAACGTTGCCCAGCAGGCGCGAGGCGCCGAACTCAGCCGCCAGGGAGGTCATGCCCGAAATGAAGACCGTAAAATAGATGTATTTTCGCATGGTGGCTCGATTATACCGTCAACGCTTTCTACTTGACGAATCCTTTCATGTCGTCTACAATTCCGCCCGCTCCCGGCTTAGCCTGGAGTAAATCCGAGGAAGAGCGAAGGTAATCCCTCCATGGAGGGGTGAGAGGCGCTCGAGGAAGGTATGCATGGAGAAAGTCGTACTCAAAGCCGCCAAGCGCAGCGTCACCGGTAAACAGGTGCGCGCCCTGCGCCGTGCCGGCGAACTGCCCGGCATCATCTACGGGCACGACATGGAGCCGGTCAACATCTCGTTGAACGCCCATGATGCCACCCTGCTGCTCAATCGCACCACGGCTTCCAGCCTGGTGACGATCGAACTGGATGGCAAGGAATACCCGACCCTGGTGCGCGAACGCCAGCGCAACCCGATCAAAAGCGTGTATGTCCACATCGATTTCCAGGCAGTATCCATGACCGAGAAGATCAACGCCGAGGTTGCCATCCAGTTGACCGGCATCTCCCCGGCGGTCAAGGACTTCAACGCCGTCCTGGTCACCGGCATTTCCGAGTTGGAAATGGAAGCCCTGCCGCAGGACCTGCCGGAACGCATCGTCGTGGATATATCCAACCTGCTCAAGATCGGCGATGGCATCTACGTGCGTGATATCATCGTGTCCGACAAGGTCAAGGTGCTGGCGAATGCCAATGAAATGATCATCCTTGCCACCGCACCCAAGGCTGAGGTCGTGGAAGAGCCCGTGGTCGAGGCTGTGGCGGTTGAAGAAGGCACCGAACCGGAAGTGATCGAGAGAGGCAAGAAGGAAGAAGAAGACGCCGAAGAAGAAAAGAAATAAATACCCCCGTACGCATGGGATCCCCGCAGTTATCACTGCGGGGATCTTTTTTTATATTCCCAGCACTCCCAGCAGGTTCAACAGGATGCGCGCACTCGCCCCCCACAGCACTTCACCGTCATAGGCATGGTAGACCACCACCGGGAAGGGATGCTGTTCCCCGCCGGGTGTTAAGGAGCGTTCCTCCCGATTTTGCGCCTCCGCCAGCCAGGTGAGTGGAATCGTGAAGATGCGCTCCACTTCCTGCGGCGCCGGGAACAACGGATAGTCCTGCGGCATCACGCCCACGACCGGGGTAACGCGGTAACCGGTGATCGTCGCCACATCATTCAGGCGTCCCAGCAAGCGCACATCCGCCCGTTTCAGCCCGATCTCCTCCTCGGCTTCGCGCAGGGCGGTCTGCTCCGGGCTTGCCTCGCCGGCGTCACACGCCCCGCCAGGAAAGGATACCTGTCCCTTGTGATGCTCGACCTGGTCGGTGCGGCGGGTGAAGACAATGCTCCACGCTCCCCCTTGCCGTGTGAACAGGATCAGCACCGCAGCGCATTTCAGGTCCATGCCCAAAAGCAGGTCGGCATAGCCGTCGGTGGAGGCGAGCACGCCCGGTGTGTATGCCTCTGCCAGGCGCAGGCGGATCTGCTCTTCAGAAAGATCCATGGACGGGCGCGGTCTTACTCCGCCCGCACGGCGCTGCCGCAGAACGGGCATTCGGCGGTCGCCTCATCCACCCACTCCATCTCGTCCGAGCGCAGCGGACCACCGCAGGTGGGGCAGACGGTGGGCAGCAGGCGTTTCCGCGCCGCCGGGCTGGCGGCGGGTTCCACCGCCGCGTTGGTGGGGACCGCACCCGGTATGACCCCGATCAGCGCCTCGATCTCCGCCGCCTCGGCATCCAAGCCACGCGCCTTCAGCTCCGCAATGGTGCGCCGTCCGACGTTTTGCAGGTGCGGGAGATTGCCGCGCCCCAGCATGATGGTCAAGCCCTGCTTCAAGTCACCCATGCCTGCGGGCACCTGCCCAGCCAGGATGCGGGCGCGCCCGGCTTGCATGAACAACTGTGCATCGCGCGGGAGGCCGCGCGCCTGGGCGCCGCGTGCCAGTTGTTCGTAGGCTTCCGCCGCGGCAGGGTAATTCCCGGATGCCATCAGTTCGTTGGCGCGCCGCAACAGCGGCGGGATCTCCTGCCGCAGGGCACGCCGCAGGGGACGCACAAAGGGTCTTCGAAACATGGATCCTCCTTTTTTCGCTTCTTTCAAGGCGCGGGTGTGAATTCCACCAATTCCACCACGCTTTCCACTTCCATGCTGGATGGCGCTCCGCTGATGACCTCAAAACTGGCAGTCTCCACCTGCGAGCGCACCAAGCCCAGGTACGGGGCATACCACTGTGTGGTCGTGACCGTCAGTGGCGCGCTGGTAGCGATGCCCGGGTAGATGAGCCCGGTTGCCATGCGGAAAGTGAAGGACACCACCAGCGCCTGCGGGAAATCGCCCGCCGCAACACGCACATCTTCGTGCAAACCTTGCGTACTGAATGTTAACTTGATCGGAGAGTCGAGATTGATACACAGGGTGATATCGCTTACAACTTTTCGGAAGCAGGGGGACTGCTCGGTGATGTACACCGCCCCCCATTCCAGCATCCATGCCTGGCTGGTGAACTGTTCGTATCCTGGCGCATAAATGCCAGACTCATAATAGGTATTGAGGACCCCATCCAGGTAATCCCCCAACTGCAGGCTGATGAAGAATAGCGGGAAATCCTCGATCCCGCCGTCCTCCAGGCAGGTCACCCAATCCTGGTTGATCGTTCCGGTATCCAGGTCCTCCATCTCAATGACCGCATTGATGCCCACCTCCTCATTCCACTCCACCACCCGCAGCACCTGTTCCGAACTGCCCAGCGGGCTGGTGGAGCGGTAATGCCAGGTGTTGCCCACGTTCAACGACATCAGCGGGTTCTCGCACGGACCGGAGGGGACCGGGGTGGAGGTTGGTGTTGCGGTCGGCGGCATGGGCGTTGTGGTAACCGTCCCGGGTTGCGAGGCTGGCGCCGCAGGGTCTGTGCCCGGCAGGCTGCCTGTCTCACAGGCGGCAAGCAGCAGGCAGACGAGCAGCAGGATAAGTGGAATCTTCTTCATGGCTCATCCTTGTCGATTTGGTAGGCGATCAGTGTACTTCCACCAGTTCGACGGCTCCGCTGGCTTCGATCGGGAAACTGATCCCGAACACGGTCAGCATGGCAGAGCGGATCTCGGTCTTGAGCAGACCGGTGTAAGGTTCATACCAGTGAACGCTTTCAACCGTGATCGTGCCGGCACCGGTCATGCCCTCAAAGGTGATGGAAGCCTGAACCTGGGCGGTGCGCGTGACTTTGTATGCCTGCGCAAAGGTGCCTGCCGGGACGGTCACGCTCTCCTGGCCTGCAATCTGCCAGGTCAGGTGGATGGGGGAATCCTCCAGCGTGATCGAGGTGCTTTCACCCTCACCGGTGTAGGTGACCGTGCCTGACGCCTGGTATTCCCCTTCCCAACCCAGCGTCCAGTCGGAGGCTTCCATGTCCTCGGCGCGCGGCGCAAAGACACCCGAGATATACACCGCCTGGATATCGCCTGCCAGGTAATTGCCGAACAGCGAGCCGACCGTCATCGACGGGAAGTTGGTGATGGCGCCGTCCTGGCATTCCACGCTGGTCTGGGTCGTGGTGCCGGTCCCCAGGTCCACCATGTTCAAAGTTGCCCCGGATTCGGTTACATCCACGACCGAGATGCCGAAGCGCGAGGTCAGCGGATCGGGCGTGGCATCCTGCTCGACCCCCACTTTCTGGTACACCCACTGCCTGCCCTCGTCGAAGGGATACAAGATGTTGTAGCAGGGACCGCCGGGAGCGGTCGTGGCAGTGGGTTCGCGCGCAGGGGCACTTTCATCCCCATCGGTCGCGCTCCCCAGGCGGCACGCCATGGTGCTGGCGATCAGGACGAACAGAACGATCACGAGGCTGATCTTGTTCTTCATGGTTCGGCTGCTCCTATTCAGGGGTTTGGTCATCCTTGCCCCCGTGCAACTCTTCCATCAGTTCGCTGCCGCGCTCATCCTCCGCCGGCTCGATCCGCCGGGCAAATGTCAGGAAGCCGGTATGGGCGACCATGCGGTCGGTCGGGCGCAGGCGGCTGGGTTCGGGCTTGTAATAGCGCAACAGGATCTCGCACACTTCCAGGAAGGCGAAATCGTTGTGACGCAGGGCATGCAGCAGGGTCTCCACCTGGTTGAAGGTCGGCACCAGGTTGCAGAAGAAGCCCCCGGGCTTGAGGGCAGCGCGCACCTGCCGGGTGTAATCCCACGGGTTGGGCACGTCCAGAAAAAAGGCATCCACGTTCGTTTCGCTGATCCCTTCGGCGATATCCCCCAGTTTGAACTCCACCTGCCCATCCAACCCCAAACGGCTCAGGTTCTTGCGCGCCAGTTCCTGGAACTCGGGACGCCGCTCGTAGGTGATGACCCTGCCCTGCGCCCCCACGCAGAATGCCAGCGCCACCGTCATCGAGCCAGACCCCGTGCCTGCTTCCATCACCGTCTGCCCCGGACCGATGGACATGGTGGTCAGGATGAAGCCGATGTCCTTGGGATACATGATCTGGGTGCTGCGCTTCAACTCCGTCAGGATATCGCCCAGCGCAGGCTGCAGCAGGAAGAAGGGACTACCCTGGTGGCTGAAGACCTGGCTGCCCCACGGCGTTCCGATCAGGTCATCGTGCTGCAGTACGCCGCGGTGTGTGTGCAGCTGCCCCCCCGCCACCAGCGTGAAGATGTAGTGCTTGTGGCGCAGTCCCACCAACTGCGCCAGGTCGCCCACCTGGGCGTGCGTGGAGCTTAAATTCCAGGGCATGCGAGCCTCGGCATGCTGGCGTGCATCGGGTCGGACTTCGGGGTGATCGGCACGGCTTCAACACCGCCTCGGGTGTGTTTCATGGCTTGAGATGTGTGCTGAAGAAATCGGTGATGGCATTGTAACAGGTGACCCGGTTCGCATATTTCAACACGTCGTGACCTTCGTCCTCGAAGATCATCAACTCGATCGCCTTGCCCTTCGCCTTCAGGTCAGCCACCAATTCCTCGGATTCCTTCGCCACCACGCGCGGGTCGTTGCGCCCCTGGATCACCAGCATCGGGCAGGACAAGCCATCCAGGTAGGTTTTCGGGGAGCGTTCTGTCATGAACGCCTGCCCCTCAGGCTTGCCTGGGTCGCCCAGGGTCACCAGGAAATAGGGCTTCCAGGTCTCGGGCAGACGGTGGAAGAAGGAGATCAGGTCGTAGGGACCGAACATGTCGCAGGCTGCGCGCCACAAATCCGGGTGGCGACCCGCCAGCATCAGGGTCATGTAGCCGCCGTAGGAGCGCCCCACCACGGCGGCACGTCGAACGTCCAGGCGTTTGTCACGCGGCAGGACCTGCGTCATGGCATGGACGTGGTCCAGCCGGTCCAGCCCGCCCCAGTCGTGGTCCACCTGCTTCATGTACGACAAGCCGTAACCGCTGGAGCCGCGCACGTTCGGCACGAAGACCGCAAAGCCGCGCAGGGTCAGGAACTGGATCAGCGGCATCGAGAACCAGGCAAAATCCGGGCGTTCCTGGCTCTGCGGTCCGCCGTGGATGTAGTAGACCAGCGGGCGGGGACCGGCAAAATTCAATTCCGCGGCAGGCAGATACAAGCGTGCACTGATGCGCATGCCATCGTGGGAGATAAAGGAGGCGTCCTCACCCTGCGCCAGGCGCGCCTCGGGGATGCCCAGGATGCGCTCCTCGGTATGCATGATGATCGTGTCGCGCTCCCTGCCTTCCACGGTGTAGATCTGCGTCGGGCTGGTGGCTGTGGAGAAGGAGATCACGAATCGATCGCCCGGTTTATCGTAATAAAGGCTCTCCAACTTCCCGTTCGAGAGGTCGCCTTCCCCGACCAGGCTGTGCTTCAATCTCATGACGCGCTTGTCTTCATTGTAAACACCCTCATACTGCCAGGAACAGCCGTCGATGTTAAAGCCCAGGCTGTAATGGGTGCCCTTCAAATGGGACAGACTGGTCAGTTCGCCCACCCCGGTGTGCAGCACGCCTTCCAGGCTTACCGGTTGGACCTCGCCCGGTCGGGACAGTTCGATCAACCCCAGGCTGTACGTGTCATCGAACAGCGCGCTCGTAACCAGCAAGCCCGCCTGTGAAGGCGTCCAGACCGCCCCACCCAGTCCGTTGGGAGCAACGACCTCACCGTCGGCGCGCTGTTCGATCGGTTTGCCGCACAGCAGGGTCTTTGTACCTGCCTCCAGCATCCAGATCACGTTGTCCCCGCTGGTATAGCCATCTCCCAGCAGGATGCGGCTGTGATCGGCATTGGGGTTGAACGGTTGTGCGCCCCACTCCGATTCCGCCAGCAGGGTGACCTGGTCGGTGCGCAGGTCGCAGCGATAGGCTTCCTGGATCGGCTTGTCGCGCCGCTCCGCCGAGATGTAGGCGGTGTTCTTCTCGATATCGCACTCGGTCAGGTGGATGCGGTGATCTTTAAAATGATTCCCAAAGGCAGGCTCGGGGAAGCCGCCTTCCAGCGGGATGTACCTGGGCTGGTAGTTCTCATCCCCATCCTGGTCCAGGATCACCAGGATCTTATCCAACAGGGGCAGGACCCGGAATGGGATCCCGCTGATCAAGTCCGGGTTCGGTACGGCGATATGGGGCGGCAGCAGCGGTTCGGGGACGGAACTACCGTAGTACATCGCGTACAGGCTCAACCTGCCGGACAGGTTGCTGATGAAATAAATGCGCTCCCCGCACAACTGAGGGGAGAGGTGGAGACGGGAAGAAAGGAAGGATTCGATGCGATAGACCATGTTTTTCTCCTTCTGAATGCATTAATCTTATCATGAAAAGGCTTGACGAATCTCATAGCCACTGATAAACTACAGCGTAATCAGGTTGCAAGTGTTCGTGCTGGAAACAAAGAGGACCGGCCCAGAACTAAGCACCATGTTCGGACCGGTTTTTTAGTACAGCCGACACAGGCAACACAACATATCCTTTTTTAGACGAAAGCAAGGAGAAATAAAGAAATGGCAGAACGTGTCACAGGAACGGTAAAATGGTTCAATGCGTCGAAGGGCTACGGCTTCATCGCGCGCGAGGGCGGACCCGATGTCTTCGTCCATTTTAGCGCCATTCAGAACGAGGGCTTCAAGACCCTCAACGAAGGCCAGCAGGTCGAGTTCGAAATCGAACAGGGACCCAAAGGACTTCAGGCGGCTAATGTCAGGGCACTGTAACCCAATCTGAATGCGATCCACGAATCCCTCCCCGATCGGGGAGGGATTTTTTTAAATCCGGTGGAACTAAATGCAGCAACAGTTCGTCTTCACTGGTATTCTGGATGCATGATAAAATCCGCTCACCGATTGCTGGATGGAAAACCATGAGCATGTCATCATCTCCCACAACCCGCCGGATCGATCTGAAGGGATTGGTCCAATTCATCCTCCACCCCAGACAGGTCTTTGAAGCCATCCTTGGGCAGAAGAAGCCTGCCTGGTTGACCCCCATGCTGACCCTCAGCCTGACGCTGTTGTTGAGCACCATCGTCACGGGTTTCCTGCGCGCCCGTTCCGCCGCCATGGGTGAGGTCAGCCTACCTGTCGATTGGCAGTGGTGGTCAAGCGAGATGCAGAATAACTACATGCAGGCAGTGCAGGCTACCCAAAGCCCCGTGTTTTTATACATCATCCCAGCCATCATTGGCTTGGTGGGGTTATGGCTCGGTTGGGGCATCTTGAGCGGGCTGCTCCACCTTGCATCCACCTTGCTGGGAGGCAGGGGATCGCTCTCCTCTGCCTTGAATATCGTGTCCTGGGGGACACTGCCTCTTGCCCTGCGTGACATCCTGCGGATCGTCTATATGCTCTTTGCAGGTCATCCGATCAGGTCTGCCGGACTTTCGGGATTCATCACGGGATCCGAAGGCGGGGTGCTCTTCCTGGCAAACCTGTTCGAGTCGCTCGATATCTTCCTGGTGTGGCAGATCTTGTTGCTGGTGCTGGGCTTATCGATCCTTGACAATCTGCCGCGCGGAAAAGC
>JBFYSG010000027.1:0-2886 GCA_041301835.1 Chloroflexota bacterium
CCTTGCTTACATCGGGGTGATACTGGCGCGACAACTTCCGGAAGGCGGTTTTTATATCTTCCGTCGAGGCGTTCCTGGGAACGCCGAGGATCTCATAAAAATCACGATTGGTCATGGTTCATTGGAACAGGCTGCCGTTCGAGCCTTCACCCGCCCGGTTCCTGCTCGCTTCCTTTTCCTTGATCCGTCTCATCCTGATCTTCACCCAGGGGAGCGGTCTGGGCACCCGGTGATGGTGTGCCTGCCTCCTGCTGATAGGCGGCCGCACCAGCCTTCTGGACTGCCTGGCTCAAATCATTGACCGCCTTGCGGATGGCAGCTTCATCTGCCGCATCTTTGGCATTGCGTGTGTCTTCCATAGCCAGCCTGATCTCGGTCTTCAGTTCCTCCGGGATCCTGTCACCCACCTCCTGAAGCACTTTCTCGGCCCCATAAACTGCATTATCAGCAGCGTTCTGGGCTTCGATCAGGTCGCGCTGTTTCTTGTCATCACTGGCATGCTCTTCGGCCTCCTTGCGCATCCTTTCCACTTCTTCCTTTGCCAGGCCGGAGGAGGCTGTGAGGGTGATGTGCTGGCTTCGCCCGGAGGCTTTGTCTGCGGCTGTCACCTTGAGGATGCCATTGGCATCGATGTCAAAGGTCACCTCGATCTGCGGGATGCCGCGTGGAGCCGGTGGGATGCCATCCAGAATGAATTTTCCGAGTGACTTGTTATCCATTGCCATGGGGCGTTCACCCTGCACGACATGGATCTCCACCTGGGTCTGGTTATCGGATGCAGTTGAGAAGATCTGGCTGCGCCGTGTTGGGATGGTGGTGTTGCGTTCGATGAGAGGGGTTGCCACGCCTCCCAGGGTCTCGATCGAAAGGGAGAGCGGGGTTACATCGAGCAGCAGGATGTCTTTCACCTCGCCACCCAGTACACCCGCCTGGATGGCAGCTCCCACTGCCACCACCTCATCCGGGTTGACGCCCTTGTGAGGTTCCTTGTTGAAGAATTTTCTCACCGCCTCCTGCACTGCCGGCATGCGGGTCATGCCGCCCACCATCACCACTTCGTTCACCTTGTCGGGCTCGAAACCTGCATCATTAAGGGCTTGCTTCACAGGTCCAAGGGTCTTTTCCACAAGGTCGGCGGTCAAATGTTCCAGTTTGGCGCGCGTCAGGGTCATCACCAGGTGTTTTGGTCCAGAGGCATCTGCCGTCAGGTAAGGCAGGTTGATCTCGGTTTGCATCATCGAGGATAGTTCGATCTTGGCCTTCTCGGCTGCCTCACGCAGGCGCTGCATGGCCTGCTTGTCTGCCCGCAAATCAAATTTATTCTCCTTCTGGAATTCCTGTACCAGGTGATCGATCACCCTTAGATCGAAATCGTCACCACCGAGGAAGGTATCCCCGCTGGTGGCGCGCACCTGAAAGACACCTTCCCCCACATCCAGGATGGAGATGTCGAAGGTACCCCCGCCAAGATCGTAAATGGCGATCACCTCGTTGGCTTTCTTGTCCAGCCCGTAAGCCAGCGAGGAGGCAGTCGGTTCGTTGATGATGCGCAGCACCTCCAGACCGGCGATCTTTCCGGCATCCTTTGTGGCGTTACGCTGGGCGTCGTTGAAATAAGCCGGCACGGTGATGACCGCCTGGGTGACCGTTTCGCCCAGGTATGCCTCGGCATCCCGTTTGATCTTCGACAGGATCATGGCAGAGATCTCCGGAGGTGAATACTCCTTGTCCGACAGCTTGACGCGCACATCGCCATTCTCCGCCGGCAGCACGGTATAGGGTACGCGCGGCAGGGTGCGCTGTACTTCGGGATCTTCGTATTTCCTCCCCATGAAGCGCTTGATGGAAAAGATGGTGTTCTGTGCATTGACGATCGACTGATTGCGGGCAATGCGCCCGACCAACCGCTCATTGTTCTTGTTCAGCGCCACCACCGAAGGTACCAGCCGTTCTCCCTCTGATGAGGGGATGACGACTGGTTCGTTACCGACCATCACCGCTCCAACAGAGTTGGTTGTGCCCAGATCGATCCCGATGATCTTTCCCATAAATTTGTCTCCTGATTGCTTGGCTTCAATTATTGGGCAACCCGCACGGTTGCCGGGCGGATGACGCGCTCGCCGAGCATATAACCCTGCTGCACGACATCGATCACGATGCCGCTCTCCACGCCTTCGACAGCTTCCTGGCTGATGGCCTCATGGAAATTCGGATCGAATGGCTTACCCACCGCCTCGATCCGCGTGATCCCTTCGCTATCCAGGATGGTCTTGAGTTTGCGGTAGATCAGATCCACGCCTTCCGCCCAGGGCAGGTCTTGTGGACGTGTTGCCAGGGCGCGTTCCAGGTCATCCATGACCGGCAGGTAGCGCTTGATGATCGACCCGATCGCATACTGGTACGTATCGGCTTTTTCCGCCTCGATGCGGCGTTTGTAATTCTGAAAATCAGCCAGGGCACGCTGCCAGCCATCCTTGTATTCATCTGCTTGTTGCTGAGCTTCCAATAACTGGGCGTTGAGCGCTGCCATGTTGGAGATCACTTCCTCCAGAGCCTGGGCATCCTCAACAGCATGTTCCTGGTCTTCCACGTTCGATCCTTCCACAGGCTTGACTGCCTTGTGTTCCTTGTCTTTCTTACTGCTCATTCTCTACTCCAGGGATGGTTTCTGATACAAGTCCCGATAAAAGGTCTGCCATGAAGCGCACGGTCGGGATGGTGCGTGAGTACGCCATGCGCATCGGTCCGAAGACACCAAGCATGCCGGTCACCTGCCCCGGGATGCCATAACGTGCCAGTACCACCGAGCACTGTTTCAATTCCTCCCACTTGCCTTCCCCACCGATCAAAACCTGGACTCCATCCACGTCGTTCGGCATCGCCCGG
>JBFYSG010000029.1:0-2704 GCA_041301835.1 Chloroflexota bacterium
ACTTGCCGGCGGCAATGGCGTGATAGGGCAGGAGTTCAAGCGGCGGGACATGCTTCAGGGCGGCAAGGAAGGCACCCGCCCGGCGCAGGTTGTCTTCATCATCGTTGATGCCGGGGATGACCGGCATGCGCACCCGCAGGGCACCCCCGGCATCCGCCAGGTGCTTGAGATTGGCGAGAATGAGGGCATTGGATACGCCCGTCCACTGCAGGTGGCGGGAGTCATCCATCAGTTTGAGGTCATAGAGGAAGAGGTCCACGAGCGGGCGGACCTGCTCGAGCACCTCCGGCGGGGCGAAGCCGCAGGTATCCACGACGGTGTCAAACCTGGCACGGCGGCAGGCGATGAGCAGGTCGAGCAGGAAGGCGGGCTGGGCGAGCGGCTCGCCGCCGGTGAAGGTGACGCCGCCGCCCGACTGGGCGTAGAAAAGCCGGTCGCGCGCCACCGCCGCCAGCACCTGCTCCACGCTCATGGTGCGCCCGACGATCTCGAGCGCCTCGGCGGGGCAGGCGAGGACGCACGCCCCGCTCACCCGGCAGCGGGCGCGGTCGATGCGGATGCCCTCCGCGAGGCGGCTGAGCGCAGCCTGCGGGCAGACCTCCAGGCAATCCCAGCACAGGATGCAGCGGCTGGCGCGGAAGATCAATTCGGGTTCGGGCTGGCGGCTTTCGGGGTTATGGCACCAGGCGCAAGCGAGCGGGCAGCCCTTGAAGAAGACCGCCGTGCGGATGCCCGGTCCGTCATGGATGGCATAGCGCCGGATGTCGAAGACCGTGCCGGCGCTCAACGTGCCTTTTTCTCCAGCGGCAGTTCCACCCGCACCACGCCGGCGCGCCCGTGACGGGCGGTGAGTTTCACCGTGCCGCCCTGCGGGGCATGGATGACCCATTCGACCTTGAGGCGGTCGTCGGTATCACCTTCATATCCCTCGGGGAGGACGGATTTATACGCCCGCCCTTCCAGTTCGGCGAACTCCTGGCGCGGCTTGCCGGTGCGCAGCGAGGCGCCGGGGGGCAGTTCGATCTCGCAGATGACGCCGCGCGAGACCTTCTTCTCGACCGCCTTCTTGGTCACGTAGGTCGGCAACCAGCCGGTGTTCTCCAGCACCAGGCGCACCCGGTAGGCGCCTTTGCCCACCGCCTGCGACTCGGCGGCGCGCAGGGCGAGGCGCGGCGAGATGAGGGTGTGCCAGATGATCCAATCCGGGAAGAGGGCGATCTCCTTTTCCAGGAAGGCGGCGGGGGGGTTCGTCCAGGCGTACATGTAATCCCAGCCGCCCAGTTCCACCCTGCCCAACTGGGGGTGCTCGAACTCGAACCAGTCCACGTAGCCCTTGCCGCCGAGCGCCTCGTCGTTCCATTTCATCAGTTTCAGGTCGTCCTCCACGGGATGCTCGCGGTACCAGTCGATGAACTTGTGGTCCTTGATGCCCGCCTGGGCAATCGGGCTCCAGATCTCCACCGTCCAAGCGAACATGCCCATATGATCGTACATCCAGGTATCGAAGCCGCCGGTGGTGACCTTCTTGGGGTGGTAGCGGAAGTCGTGGTAGCAGGAGACATTGCGGTAGCCGGTCAACTGGGTGCCCTTCTCGCCGATCTTCTTGTAGGTCCACAGGTCTTCGGGCGGGAACTCGTCATCGGCGCGGTCGTCGTAGGGACGCAGGATGACGCCGCTGTAGGTGTGGAAGGTGACCACGCCGGTCAGGTTGGGGTGGCGGACGATGAAATCGACCAGGTTGCGCGCTTCGGGCTCGCTGACCGGGTAGGGACCCGCGCCGCGCTGTTCGTTCTCCTGACGCCAGGCGACCGGGAAGTTGCGGTTCAGGTCGAGCCCCTCCTTCGGTTTGCGCACCTCGATGGTGTAACCGTCATACTCGCGCAGCAGCCCCTCGGGCAGCAGGCGGTAGTATGCCCCGCCGGTCTCCACCGGGTCGCGGTGGATCATCAGGCGCGGGTCGTCGGGGTGCGCCTTCCACGTCCCGTTCGGGTCGGGCAGGCGCATGGTGAGGATGCGCCCATCGCCGTTGATGTCCTGTTCGAGCAACCCATCGACCGGTTCCTCATCGTAGGGATAGGGACGGGTGCTGGAACGGATGTAGCGCGGATTGTCTGCCAGCGCCCACTCGGCGCCGTCGGGGTTGATGCGCGGCACGATATAGAAGGCGCGCGTATCGAGGCAGGCGGTGACCGACTCATCCCTGCCGTAGCGGCTGACGAGCGAGTGAATGAAATAGAGACATGCCATCGAACCCGCCACCTCGACGGCGTGCAGGTTGCCGTCCACCCACAGGGCAGGTTTCTCGGTATCGGGTCCGGTGGTGAAGTTGGTGGCGGTGACCAGCCAGACATCGCGCCCCTCGTGCGATTTGCCGATCGATTCGAGGCGCAGCAGGTTGGGATGCGCCCGGATGAGGCTTTTCAGGTTGCGGGTCAACTCATCGTAACGAAGGTAGTGATCAAATTTAAGTTTGGGCATGGGACCCGTCCCTTTCCGTTCAGGATTGCGCCGCGACCGGGTTGACCAGTTTACCCAGACCTTCGATCGCCACTTCCACGCTGTCGCCCGGCTTGAGCGGGCTGACCCCGGCAGGCGTGCCGGTGAAGATCAGGTCGCCCGGCTCGAAGGTCATGACCGACGAGATGAAGGCGATCAACTGGTTGACGCTGAAGACCATGTCGCGGGTGGATGCCATCTGGCGCGG
>JBFYSG010000004.1:0-7281 GCA_041301835.1 Chloroflexota bacterium
CAGTCCCTGATCGAGGTCGCCTATGTCTGGGATGACCTCAACACACTGTCAAAGGAGTGAACATGTCGCCTCAACTCAGCAGTATGACCGACCTGGTGGCATACCTGGAGACGCTCGAAAAACGCGTCGTGGCGCTGGAGCGCGAGAACCGCACCCTGGAGGAGCAGAAGCAGAACCTGAATGCCTACATTGCCGAACTGGGCGGGGATGCCCAGAAATTGCTCCCCAAGACCAGCCTGCTCAGCCCCAATTTTCTGATGCGCGCCTTCACCGTCTGGGGGCATTACTTCGTTGCCCAGTTGATCATCAGCATCCCGCTGACCTGCATTTACTTGATCATCGTCTTCAGCATGGTCAGGCAGGGCATCCCCATCCTGCCCGGTTTCCCCACCCCCTGAGGTATGCCCGAACTCCCCGAAGTTGAGACCCTGGTGCGCAGCCTGCGCCCCGCCCTGGTCGGCAGGACGATCCTCTCCGCCCGGGTGCGCTGGGCGCGCACGCTGGCGAACGACACCCCCGCCCATTTTAAGAAACAGATCGGCGGGCGGCAGGTGCTGGGGCTGGCGCGCCGTGCCAAGTATTTCGATCTGCAGGTGACCGGCGCCCACCTTGTCATCCACCTGCGGATGAGCGGCGACCTACGTCTCGTGCCGGCAGACCAGGTCCCCGCAGTGCACGACCGCCTCAGCCTCGACCTCTCCGGGGATATGAAACTGGTCTTCAACGACGCCCGCAAGTTCGGGCGCGCCTGGTTCTTGCCGGACCCCGCCAGCCTGTTCGCCCGTCTGGGACCCGAACCGCTCGGCGAGGATTTCACCCCCGCCTGGTTGTGCGCCGCCCTGGGCGCCCGCCGCCGCCAGATCAAGCCGCTCCTGCTCGACCAGACCTTCATCGCCGGGCTGGGCAACATCTACACGGATGAAGCCCTGCACATGGCAAAGATCCACCCCCAGACCTGTTCGCAGGCGGTCAGCGCGGCACAGTGCGCCGCCCTGTGGCAAGCCATCCGCGCCGTCCTGCAGGAGGGTATCCGCCGCAACGGGGCGAGCATCGACTGGGTCTACCGCGGCGGGGAGTTCCAGAACTACTTTCGCGTCTACGGGCGCGCCGGGCAGGCGTGCCCCGCCTGCGGCGCGGCGGTGGAGCGCATCGTCACCGGGCAGCGCGGCACGCACTTCTGCCCCGTGTGCCAGCCCGCGCCGGCGTGAACAACCGCTGGAAAAGGTCTGTGCTATACTTGCCTCGTCTTGCTCCCCATGCCGGGCAGGGCGGCACACAGACCCGCCCCCGGCAGGGTCCGCTGGCATGAATAAAGGTGAGCCATGGGATTATCGACAACCACCACCATCTTCCTGTTCGTGATCTGCCTGTGCGGCGGCATCATCATCGGCGCAATGTTCAGCAGGATGAAGAAAGCCCCTCCCGCTGCACCCCCGGCGGAGGATAAGGCAGAGGCAGAGGCAGAACCCGCCGCCCCTGCCCCCAGTCTGGCGCGCAGTGGTGAGACCGAGGTCTTGCGCGCCTGGCGGGATGAATCCGACCAGGTCTGGCTGGAGATGGACGGTCAGCGCCTGGAAAGCCGCCAGGCGATGGCAGGCAGCCAGTTGAAGCGGCTCGTGAAACTGGTGCTGGACCTGCGCCCCTGGCTGGATGCCCTCCCGCCCGCACCTGTACGGACGCCCGCACCCGAACCGGTACCCGCGCCCATACCGGCGCCCATACCTGAAGACTTCTTCAAGCCTCCGCCCGAGCCCATCCGCAAGCCTTCCATTTTTTCCTCGCGCCCGCCCAAGAGCGCCAATGCGGATGATAAACCCGCCGTCAATCTGAAAAGCATCGTGGCGCAGATCGATGACGTCCTGCAGGAGAAACTAACCGGCACGGTCTTTGCCGGTCAGGATATCCACCTGCTGGAGGGTCCCGGCGGCGAGGTGATGGTGCAGATCGGACCCACCCGCCACCCCGGCGTGGAGGCGGTTCCGGATCCCGAGATCCAGGCGCTCATCCGCAAGGCTGTGGCGGAATGGGATGCCAAGCCCAAGTGATCGCGCCCGGCGGGGACTTACAGGTCTTTGACCAGGTACAGTTCCCGGCGTGAAAACCCCCGTTCCAGGTAATACAAGCGTGTGCCCACCGCCGCAATGACCGCCATGCGGCGGTATCCTTTGACGCGCGCCAGGCGTTCCGCCTCTGCCAGCAGACGCGTGCCCAGCCCGGTGTGCTGTGCCGCCCCGCGCCCATCCTGCCCCACCCCCAGCGACTGCCCATAGATATGCACCTCACGGACCAGCGCTGCGCCCTGCAGGTCGTTCAACCCGGTGGCAGGCGCATCCGCCCCCGGCAGGGAGAGCCGCAGGAAACCGGCGATCTGGTCCTGCGGGGTGACGAAGGACAGGAAGTGCTCCTCGGCACCGTCGGGGTGATAGACCAGGTCATCCAACCGCAGGTCAGCGGCATCCACCTGCCTGCCGCGCACCTCCCGGCAGCGGATGCACTGGCAGCGCGTGCCGCGGCGCGCCAACTCGGCGTGCACATCCTGGCGCAGGCTGGTGCGCTTGTTGCCGGCAATTACATGCGTGGACGGGATGTCTCGGATCACCCGGTTCACCCGGCTGTACCGCGGGATGGAAGGCTTGATATCCGCGATCAGGTCCACCAGTTCCCCGGTGGTATAGGGTTGGTATTCCCCCGCCTGCCACAGGGTATGCAGCGGGGTGTTCTCCAGCAATTGGGTCGGGTAGATCTTGATCTCATCCGGGCAGACTCCCTGCCACAGGCGGGGGAAATCCTCCCGGTCCGATTCAAGCGTCGCCCCGAGCAGGTTCGGCATCCAGTGCAGCACGATCTTGAAGCCGCCCGCTCGCAGCAGCCCCACGGCGCGGCGCAGGTCGGCGGTGGTGTGACCGCGCCGGTTGAGCGCCAGGATGCGGTCATCCAGGCTCTGCGCACCCATCTGCACCTTGGTCACGCCCAGGGTGCGCCACCAGGCGAGTTCTGCGGGTGTCACTTCGTCGGGGCGCGTTTCCACCGCCATGCCCACGTTGCGGTGCCTGGCGCTTTCATTAAGCAAGTGCGCCGCGGCGAGACCTTCCCCCGCCTGGATGCGCTGAGGGGCATTCAACGCCTCGAAACAATTCAGCACGAACCATTCCTGGTACTCGCGCTGGTATGCCGAGAAAGTGCCGCCCAGGATCAGCAGTTCCACCTTGTCGGTCGGGTGACCCACCGCCGTCAGCGACTCGAGCCGCGAGATCACCTGCGCCCTGGGGTCGAAGGCGTGTTCCACCGCCCGCATCGCCCCCGGCTCGTCCGGCAGGTAGGATTTGGGCATGCGCATGTCATCCGGGCAGAAGATGCACACCCCCGGGCAGGGATAGGGCTTGGTCAGCACCGTCACGGTCGTCACGCCGGAGAGTGTGCGCACAGGCTTCAGCCGGATGCGCGCCAGCAGGGCATCGTCCGCCTGCCATTCGCCCGAGTTGACCAGGTGGTAATAGGCTGCCACCAGCGCGGATTTATGCAGTGGCGCCGCTTTCCAGGTGTAAAGGCGCATGGCTGCCTCCACATCCCTGCCCTGGCGCACCTCCTCCAGGGCTTGTTTTGCCAGCATCATTTTTTCGGGTGGCAGTTGGCGCAGTTCGTTCCAGTTGTGTTTTTTCGTCACGGTCTGTTCGGGTGAAAAGGATATAATGCGTCCATGGACGCCTCGACCGCCCGGCGGCTGATCGATATTAATGAACAATTCTACCAGACCTTCGGAGAGGAGTTCGCCGCCACGCGCCGGCGCCTGCAGCCCGGCGTGAAGCGCGTCCTGGATGGACTGGCGGGGGATGAATCCATGCTCGATCTTGGCTGCGGCGGCGGGGAACTGGCGCGTGAACTCGCCCGCCGCGCCCACCGCGGGGCATACCTCGGGCTGGATTTCAGCCCGCCCCTGCTGGGCTCAGCCCGCCCCACCCGTGCGGACCTCCCGCACACCTTCCTGCAGCAGGACCTCAGCGATCCCGCCTGGGATGAAGCCGTGCGCCGTCTAAGCGCTCCACCCTTCGACCTGGTAACCGCATTCGCCGTCCTGCATCACCTGCCCGGGCATGACCTGCGCCTTGCCACCCTGCAGAAGGTGCGCCAACTGCTGCAGCCCGCCGGGCGTTTCATCCATTCCGAGTGGCAGTTCCTGAACAGCGCCCGCTGGCGCGCCCGCATCCAGCCCTGGGCGCAGGCAGGCATCCAGGCGGCGCGCCTCGAACCCGGCGATTACCTGCTCGACTGGCGCCGCGGCGGGCATGGTCTGCGCTACGTCCACCATTTTAATGAAACAGAACTGCTCTCGCTGGCGGGTGCGGCAGGCTTCCGCGTCTGCGAGACTTTCCATTCGGATGGTGAGAACGGCAGGCTTGGGCTGTACCAGGTCTGGGAGGTTGCCCCATGAGATCACGCGAAGAGATCGTCGCCAACTGGCTTCCGCGCTACACCGGCTTGCCGCTCGATGCCTTTGGCAAATACATCCTGCTGACCAACTTCGACAGCGCCCTGCGCACCTTCGCCGAGTGGCACAACGTGCCCGTGGCGGGCGAGGGCAAACCCATGCCCAGCGCCAGCGCCGACGGCATCACCATGATCAATTTCGGCATGGGCTCGGCGAATGCTGCCACGGTCATGGATCTGCTCTCGGCGATCAAGCCCAGGGCGGCGCTCTTCCTGGGGAAATGCGGCGGTCTCAAGAAACGCCTGCACCTGGGTGATCTCATCCTGCCCATCGCCGCCATCCGCGGCGAAGGCACCTCCAACGACTACTTCCCGCCCGAGGTGCCGGCGCTGCCCGCCTTTAACCTGCAGAAGGCGGTCTCGACCACCATCCGCGATGCGCATCACGATTACTGGACCGGCACGGTCTATTCCACCAACCGCCGTGTCTGGGAGCACGACGAGGCCTTTAAAACCTACCTGCGCCGCATCCGCGCCATGGCGGTGGACATGGAGACCGCCACCATCTTCAGCACCGGCTTCTACAACCAGATCCCCGCCGGCGCGCTGCTGCTCGTCTCCGACCAGCCCATGATCCCCGAGGGGGTCAAGACCGCCGAGTCGGACCGCCAGGTGACGCGCACCTTCGCCGACCTTCATTTGCGCCTGGGCATCGATTCGTTGAAGGAGATCATCAACGACGGGCTCACGGTGCGCCATTTGAAATTCTAACCAGGGAGGATCCGATGCTCAAAGCCATCACCCGCGCGGTCAGCCGCGCCATCCTGAACTGCGAATTGACCCACCTGGCGCGCGTGCCCATCGACCTTGAGAATGCCCGCCGCCAGCACCGACTCTACGAACAGGCGCTGCGCGACCTGGGCGTGGAGGTGCTCTCTCTGCCCGAGGCACCCGACCTGCCCGATTCGGTCTTCGTGGAAGATACCGCCATAGTGCTGGACGAATGCGCCATCATCACCCGCCCGGGTGCCGATTCGCGCAAACCGGAGACCGCTTCCATCGCCGAGGCGCTGCGCCCCTACCGCAGCCTGCACCAGGTCAGCGCTCCGGGGACGGTGGATGGGGGCGATGTGCTCACCGTGGGTAAAACCCTGTGGGTGGGCTTGACCTCGCGCTCCGACCTCGCCGCCGTGGAGCAGATGCGCGCCTTCCTGCAGCCCTATGGTTACACCGTGCGCACGGCGGGCGTGCGTGGTTGCCTGCATCTCAAATCTGCCGTCACCCAGGCGGCGGAGCGCACCCTGCTCATCAACCCCGCCTGGGTCGAGTGTGCCGACTTCCCCGGCATGGACTTCATCGAGGTCGATCCCGGCGAGCCCTCCGCCGCCAACCTCCTGCTGGTGGGGGGCAAACCTGTCTACCAGCCCGCCTACCCGAAGACCCTCGAACGCCTGCAGGCGGCGGGCATCGATCCCCTGCTGGTGGACGCCTCCGAACTGGCAAAGGCGGAGGGCGCTCTGACGTGCTGTTCCCTGCTATTCAACGCCTAGCATCGGTTAGAATCCAGCCGGAGGCTCCACGCGTTGATCAAGGTCAAGGTCTGCTCGATCCAATACCCCGAACGCTACGTCGTCCGCCGCATCGTGCAGGCGGCGCATGCCGAACTGCAGTCGGAATTCCCCGACCTGGAACTCGAGATCACCGACCTGTCGGACCCGGCGCAGATCGGCAGGTACGCCTTCGTGCTGGTGCTGCCCACGCTGGTGATCGAGGAGCAGGCGGTGTGCAGCGGACGCTTCCCCGCCAAGGATGAGGTGCGCGCCTGGCTGCACCAGGCGGCTTTGATTGACGCCCAAAACCGGGCGTGATAGAATTGCCATCCGCACGGGCGAGTAGCTCAATGGCAGAGCAGTGGCCTTTTAAGCCATTGGTTGAGAGTTCGAGTCTCTCCTCGCTCACTAAAAACCCGTTGTTGTCCCACTTAGGGGCTTAAAACAAGGGTTTTCTCCCATCCAGACCTGCCGCAAGGCAGGTTTTTGGCATTAACGTCCCACTTTGCCCTATTTTGCCTGCCGGCTGGAAATGGAAATAAATAATTAATTCCAATGTACTTGCGGAATTATTTCTTTAAGGTGTCAACATTTGTCAAGGCAGGTCAACCAAAAAGCAACCCAGGAGGCATAAGATGTGTGCAAAAAGGAGCATCGAGTTCTTGAGCATGTCGATCGAGAAAGCCATTGAGCTGTACCTGGCGACCCTGGCGACCGAAGGGAAAAGCCCGCGCTACCTGGAATGGCTGCGGGACCGCCTGCGCTATTTCACCAACCACCTGCACAAGGAGGTTGGGGATGTCTTTCATCTCCAGGACCTGACCGTGGAGCACGGCAGGGGATACCTCAGGGAGCTGATGGGACGGGAGGTGAAATACAGTTGCCATCCCATGCATGTGGCGCGGCAGGGCAAACTAGCCATCCAGTACATTCACGGCTGCGGGCGGGCGGTGCGTTCCTTTTCCTCCTGGGCATACGAGGAAGGCTACCTGGAGGAGAACGTCATGCAGCGGCTGAAGCTGCCCAAGCTGCCCAGCACACAGCCGGAACCCCTGAATGAAGAGGAGATCCGCCGGGTGCTGGGGGTCTGCCTGGACAGCACGCTCGAACGGCTGCGCAACTTCGCCATGCTGATGCTCTTCATGGACACCGGTTTGCGGTTAAACGAAGTGATCACCCTGAAACAGTCCCATATCGACTTCGTTATGGGCGAGATGACCATCCTGGGCAAAGGGAACAAGGAGCGGCGGGTGCCGCTGGGCTCCCAGGCCAAGAAAGCGCTGATCGATTACCTCTCCAAGGAAAG
>JBFYSG010000031.1:0-24833 GCA_041301835.1 Chloroflexota bacterium
GCGTTTGGCCATGGCCTTGCCCATCGCGACAGGGGTATCCACATCCACGGTCCCGTGCCCAATGTGGACCGGTACGCGGATATCCTCGAGCAGGAAACCCCACGGGTTGACAATCAGGCGCGCCTCCAGTGCAAAGCCGCGCGTGCCCTGCCGTAGTGCTTCGGAATGGCTGGCGTAGAACATGTCCAGCACGCCAGGCTTGTTGAGCACTTCGGTATCAGCCTGGGGACGATCCTTGGCGCCGCGCTCGAAAAGGTAAGCCGGGTTCTCGCGTCCCATTCGGTAGAGATACCACACCAGGAGTCTCCAGAGCGGCCAGGGCATGAAGCTTCCGATGGAAAAGGCCAGGCGGTTGAGCGGCGTCATGGTTTCCAGGGCCTCCCTGGCATCTGCTGGGCCTGCGCCGCAAAGAACTGCCGCGCCGATGACACGTTCAGGAATGGCATAAGCGCAGGCAAGGGTATAAGGTCCGCCCCCTGAGTGTCCGGCAACACGGAACTTGTCGATTTTCAGTAAATCTGCCAGGGCGCAGACATCCTCCGGCCAGTCCAGGATGCGGCGTTTGGGTTTGTAGGTCGAAAGCCCGGAGCCGGGGCGGTCGGTGCAAATGAGGCGCACCCCAAGTTTTTTTGTGACCTCATCCGGCGGGTGGAAGAGGCGCGAGCCGGGGATGCCGTGGAAAAAGAAAACCGGCTTTCCGCGCGGATCACCGTACTCTGCGTAGGCGAGGGTGCGGTTGTCACTCACATGGATTGTCGTGACTTGTTTGAGCATGGGGATCATCCTTTCGGTGATTTCTCGACGCGAATGGCGCGAATAGGTTTTGTTTGCGTCAATTGCCCATTCGTTCAATTCGCGTTAGAGTTTGACCTTCTCCTCTGTTAACTTGGCAGCCTCCTGCATGGCCTCGATGCGATTCGTAATCGGAAACCGGTTGTTGAGCGGGCTGATGCGTGCGCCCAGGGCGGTCGAAGCCCACATCACCCAGGCCAGCGGGCGGACGAAGCCGGTCAGGTCTGCAGCCTGCTTGAGTTCTGCCAGGGTGGCATCATCCCAGCCGCCGAAGAGGCCGTAGAAGAACATGAAGACCGGGAAGGATGGCAGAACGCCGATGAAGAAGATAATGATGCTGGAAATCTGGTCACTCGTCCAGATAAGACCGGTCACCCAGCGCAGGAGCGCCCAGTGGGCGGCCCCTGCCATCAGCGGCGCGGCCAGCGACTGCCAGAAGTAGAAACGCTGTTTGAAGCAGGTTTTGTTGTTAACGAAGTAAGCGACGATGTCCTTGGTCAGCAGGGCGATGAAATAGGCGATGATCAGGCCGGTGATCTGGAACTTCGCCAGCAGAACGAGCGCCAGCACCACGCGGATGACCTGTTCCCCAAATACCAGCGCAGACTTGAGATACGGCCGGTTCGAGCCCAACTGGACCTGGTCACCGACCCAGGATGGGTACTGGATCGCGCCCCAGATGGCGAGCGGGATGACGTACTGCGCGCCGCGGGCGAAGTCCGGCCCCGAAGCGCCCAGGATGAAGCGATCTGCCACGGCGAGCAGGACTGCGCCCAAGAAGGCGGAGATCGTCCCGCCGTATTTGTACATCATGACGGCATAGTACTGGCTGAGGATCCTCTTCCCGTTCGAGATGGCTTCCGAGATGGAGGCCATTGCCCCGTCGAAGAGCGTGGCGATAACGTTGAATGCGTAGATAAAGTTTTGCGCCAATCCCCAGTTGCCCCAGATCTCGGCGTAGTTGATCAGCCGCGCCTGCGTGATGGCGATCTCGGCAGCCTGGCCGGCGGCCCAGGCGATGGAACCCAGCATGCCGAACACGCCGAACTTGAAGCCGGTCTTGACCGTATCCCAGTCGAAGTGCGCCAGGAACAGGATGCGGGCGTTATAACCCAGCCGGCGGTAAAGCCATAAGCCAAGCAGGAAAGCCAGCAGTTCTGCTGAATACGCGGCGATGCCCATGCCCAGCAGTCCTCCCATGGCTCCGCCAAATACGGGGTTTCCCTTGCCCCAGGCGTACATGAGCCCGACGAAAAGCGGTTGAACGAGCATGGGGATCATGGTCAGGAAGATATCCAGGATGCGCGAGTAATCGCCGCGCTGCAAACCATTGAAAGACTGCCGCCAGACCTGGTAAAAGCCGGGCAGTTGGATGCAGGCGTGGATGATGATGCTCCAGGCATAGAGTGCATAGGCAGAGCGAGGAGCGAGCGTGCTTGCCACCGCAACCACCAATGCCACCTGTACGGCACCGGAAAGTGCCTGCCACCAGACGAACATCTGCCCATACTTGATGCCGCGTTTGGGATCGTGGACGCGGTATTGTGAGAGGAACTTGATGTAGGCTTCGCTTGTGCCCATGTCGAAGAACTGCCATGCCAGGGCGAAGAACTGGACGACCCTGCCCCAGATGCCCAGTGCCTGTGCGGATGGCAGGATGTAAACTGGCAGAACCACGTTCTGATAAATAATGAGAGGAATGAACAGCACCAGTCCGAGCATCAGCGCGACCAGGAAGCCCGAAAGCGGGCGGTGGAACCCGACCTGCTCCCACTGGGTGGAGGCTTCACGCGCCTCGAAGTTTGCCCGGTCTGATACAATCCGGTCCAATGCCTCCGGGTGGGCGCGGCTGTAACGCCGTACCAGGATGAACACGCTGACCGCAGAACCAAGCAGCAGGACCATCAGTCCCCAGATGAAGTTCTTCTCCCGGGCGTGCGGCACAGGTGAGGCGGGGTAGGCGGCGAATGATAGCGGGGTGCGCCCTGCGGCTCGTTCGACCAGCGAGTATATGAGGTAATTGAAATAAGCCCATTCCTCGATCTGAGGGTTGGAGCCGCCGGAGAGATGGGCATTGAACAGGAAGATCTTGTCGCGCGCCTGCCACAGGATCCATTCACCGGTCTCGTAGCTCGAGACCAGCGGCTGAACAGAGGAGAGCACTGTGATGGTCTCGGTGCGCTCACGCACCTGCGGAGCCCCATTCCAAACGATGCCAGTGACCAGTTCGTCATCCGATCCGGTGAGACCGGTCAGGCTGACGGCATCCTCGTGCCGGGCGATGGTCACCGGTACACCCGCGATCGTTTCGATATCCCCGGCGGTCATCTCGGGACCAAGGATGAGCACCAAGCCTGCCCCCCGCTGGACCTCTGCTGCCAACCCGGCGGGGTCGGGGATGACCCCGTTCAGCACAAGCACATCTGCCTGGGTGGCATCCTCCACCAGGGTGTATTCCGCCAGCAATAAGGCGGTGTGGACCGCTCCGTCCTGTTCGCCAGCGTAGAAGACCCGCAGATCACTGCTGGCGGAGGCAGGCGTTGCGGCAAGGAGGAGCAGGAGGGCAAGGACCAGGATGGCGATCTTTCGCATGAGTTCGCCTCTAGACTTCGAACCCATTCGCCCGGATCACATCGGAAAACCAGCGTCCGCTGTCTTTGACGGTGCGCTGCTGGGTCTTGAAATCCACGTAGACCAGCCCGAAGCGCTGACCATAACCAAGCGCCCATTCGAAGTTATCCATGAAGGACCAGTGGAAATACCCTTTGACCGGTACGCCATCCTGGATGGCGCGCCAGACCTGGTGGAGGTGGCTCTTCAGGTAGCGGATGCGCCGCTCGTCACGCACACGTCCATCCATATCCAGACCATCCGGGACCGGGATACCGTTCTCGGTGATCATCAGGGCGCAGGCGGGTTCGTAATCCTTCTGGATGCGCGTCAGCAGGGTATGGAGCCCTTCGGGGAATATCTCCCACATGCCGGAATACTCGTTGCCCACGGGATGCACCTGTTCAATATTGATCAGCGGGACCTTGGCGGTATGTTTCACCACGGCGCGGGAGTAGTAATTGATCCCCAGCAGGTCCAGCGTGCGGATCTTCTCCATATCACCGGGTTGGATCAAGCCACCGGTCAGGGTCTTGATGATCTTGTACTCCTCGATCGGGGTGGTCCCCTTCAGCAGGGGGTCGAGCACGATGCGGTTCATGATGGCGTCCACGCGCTGGACGGCTTCCTGATCCTTCTTGGAATCGGATGCCGGGTAGACGGGATTCAGATTAAGGGTGATGCCCACCTGGATGGGCTTTTTCGCTTCCGCCCGGATCGCCTCTGCCGCCAGACCATGCGAGAGCAGGATATGGTGGATGGCACGGACGGCGGAGCCCAGATCTCGCGAACCCGGGGCGTGCATGCCGAGGAAATGCCCAACGAAACCAGCCACCCAGGGCTCGTTATGGGTCATGATGACATGCAGGCGGTCGCCCAGGTGCCTGGTCACGATGCGGGCATACTCTGCAAAGGCGTATGCGGTCTCGCGCCGGGTCCATCCGCCCTTATCCTGCAGTTTTTGGGGCAGGTCCCAGTGGAACAGGCAGAGATATGGTTCAATGCCTTTCTTGAGCAGGGCATCGATCAGACGGTCATAAAAAGCCAACCCTTTTGGATTCACCGCCCCGGTGCCGTCGGGCAGGATGCGCGTCCAGGCGGTGGAGAACCGGTAATGCCGGAGGTCCAGGTCCGCCATCATGGCGACATCATCTTTGTAGCGATGATAGTGATCGATGGCAACATCGCCGTTCTCATCGTTCACGATCTTGCCGGGGGTATGGGAAAAAGTATCCCATATGGACACGCCTTTGCCATCCTCGTTCCAGGCGCCTTCGACCTGGTAGGCGGAAGAGGCAATGCCCCAGATAAATCCTTTCGGCATAACGATCTTTTCCATGCGACACTCCTGCGAGAGGGGATCCTGTACGCCTTTATTTTACAACAAATCCATCCAGCGGGCTTCCAGCCTGCTGACCCATCTATTGGATACAGTATAATCAACCCCATGACTGAGCCGTCCAAGCGCCTGCTCGACCCCGACGCCAAGCCGGATGACCGGCTTGATACCACCCTGCGCCCGCAGGCGCTCGCCGACCTGATCGGGCAGGAGCAGGTAAAGGAAAACCTGGCGATCCTGATCGCGGCGGCGCGCCAGCGGCGTGAAGCGCTGGACCATGTCCTGTTCTATGGACCGCCGGGTCTGGGCAAGACCACCCTGGCGCATGTGGTGGCGAATGAGATGGGGGTGAACATCAAGGTCACCTCCGGTCCGGCCATTGAACGGGCAGGCGACCTGGCTGCCATCCTGACCAACCTGCGGGCAGGGGATGTACTTTTCATCGATGAAGTCCACCGCCTGGGCAAGGTGGTGGAAGAGGTGCTCTACCCGGCGATGGAGGACTTTGCCCTCGATATCGTCATCGGCAAAGGACCCTCCGCTCGTTCCATCCGTTTAAAACTGCCGCGCTTTACTGTGGTGGGTGCGACCACCCGCCTGGCTTTGATGACCGCTCCGCTGCGCGCCCGCTTTGGCGCGGTGTACCGCCTCGATTATTATGAACAGCAAGCCATGCTGGCGATCGTCCAGCGCGCTGCCGGTAAACTTGGGGTTGAAACGGACAAAGGCGGAATCGAGGAGATCGCCCGCCGGGCACGCGGCACCCCGCGGGTGGCTCTGCGCCTGCTGCGGCGGGTGCGCGATTATGCCCAGGTGCGTGCCAGCGGAAAGGTCACCCGCGCCGTCGCCCGCGAAGCCCTTGACCTGCTGGCAGTCGATCCGCTTGGTCTGGATGAGGTCGACCGCCGGGTGTTGAAGACGGTCATCCAGAAATACCACGGCGGACCAGTGGGTCTGAACACCATCGCGGCAGCCATCAGCGAAGAGCCCGAAACGATCATGGAAGTGGTCGAGCCCTACCTGCTGCAACTGGGTTTTCTGGACCGCACACCGCAGGGTCGGGTGGCGACCAGGTTGGCGTACGAGCACCTGGGGGTGGACTATAACGAAGAGACACAACCCAGGTTGCTGTAAAGGATCGCCTGCTCCCATCTTAGGATCCCCGGGTTGCCTTGATCGGCGCCCGGTACAGACTTTCTACCGCCAAGCCCAAACCCTCAACCATGAAGACCGCCGACTTTGATTACGACCTGCCCCCAGCATTCATCGCGCAGACCCCGGTGGAGCCGCGCGATTCGTCGCGCTTGCTGGTCCTGCACCGGGAGAGCGGCGAGGTGGAACATGCCGTATTTCGCGAGCTCGGCAGGTACCTGCAGCCCGCCGACCTGCTCGTGCTCAATCAAACGCGTGTCATCCCGGCGCGCCTGTTCGCCCGCAAGCCGACAGGCGGGCGGGTGGAGATCCTGCTCCTTCAGCGCCGCGACCTGTTGACCTGGGAAGCCCTGGTTGGCGGCAAGGGTTTGACGCTTGGGAAGGTGCTGAGCGTGGAGAAGACGGCTCTCCCGCTCCAGGCTGAGGTCCTCGAGGTGCTGGAGGGCTCGCGGCGTGTGATCCGGTTCTCGCAGGCGCTCGAACCGCACCTGGCTGAAATCGGTCAGATGCCCCTGCCGCCTTACATCCATGAGCCGCTGGCGGACCCGGAACGCTACCAGACCGTGTACGCGCGCGCGGTCGGCTCTGCCGCAGCGCCAACCGCCGGGCTGCATTTCACGCCAGGCTTGCTGGCAGAACTGGCTCAGAAGGGCATCGACCAGGCGTATGTCACCTTGCACGTGGGGTTGGATACGTTCGCGCCGGTGACCGAGACAGATCCTGCCGCGCACAAGATCCATACCGAATGGTGTGAACTGCCTCGTGCCACAGCTGAAGCGGTGGCACGGGCGCGTCAACGCAGCGGGCGGGTGGTTGCGGTGGGCACGACCTCGGTACGCACGCTGGAAAGTGCCGGAGGAGCGGGCGGTGTTTCAGCATATACCGGTCATACCGACCTGTTCATTACGCCCGGTTACCGCTTCAAGTGTGTGGATGCGATCATCACGAATTTCCACCTGCCGCGCTCGACCCTGATCATGCTGGTCAGCGCCTTTGCGGGCAGGGAAAACCTGCTCCGTGCCTATGAGATCGCCAAGCGTGAAGGCTACCGCTTCTATTCGTTCGGGGATGCCATGTTGATCCTATGAACCTGGACGAACTGAACGCTGAATTGCTTCAATGTCGAAGATGCCCCCGCCTGGTCGATTGGCGCGAGCGGGTGGCAGATGAAAAGAGGCGCGCCTACCGTGAGCAGGCTTACTGGGGGAAGCCCGTGCCCGGCTTTGGGGATGCGCAGGCGCGCGTGCTGGTAGTAGGCTTGGCGCCAGGCGCACACGGCTCGAACCGGACTGGGCGCATGTTCACCGGCGACGCCTCGGGAGATTTCCTCTACCCGGCGCTCCACCGGGCAGGGTTTGCCTCGCAACCTGAGGCGGTAGCACGCGGGGACGGACTTTCCCTGTCTGACCTGTTTATTTCCGCGGTGTGTCGCTGCGCCCCTCCGGACAATAAACCCACCCGGCAGGAGCAGATCAACTGCCAGCCCTATCTTGAGATGGAGATCCACCTGATCCAACCCCGGGTCCTGGTCGCGCTGGGGCGGATCGCCTTTGAAGGCATCCTTAGGATCCTGGCACAAACTGGCGCTGACTTGTCTGCGACGAGCGCACGCATGTTCGGACACAATACCGGCTTTCCGTTGGGAGACGGTCGCTGGATATGGACATCCTATCATCCCAGCCGCCAGAATACACAAACAGGCAGGCTGACCACGGAAATGTTCGACGAGGTCTGGCTGTCGGTCCGTCAATTATTGGGGCGCTGACCTGGGCTTGATCATCTTGTGAGGAGATCGCATGCATACCACTTTTGGCCCCATCGCCCTGCTCGGTTCCGGTGAGACATCCCTGGCGGGAGGGCGCGTCTTCGAGACCATTGCCCGGCGGCTGAGTGCCCCCCTGAAGATCGCGATCCTGGAAACCCCGGCAGGGTTTGAATTGAATTCCAGGCAGGTGGCGGAACGGGTGGCTGATTTTTTGAGCGTCCGCCTGCAGAACTACCAGCCTCAGATCGATATCGTCCCGGCTCGCAAGCGCAACACTGCCTTCAGCCCGGACGACTTGGGTGTGCTCCAACCTCTGCTCGCGGCGAACCTCTTTTTCATGGGGGCTGGGTCGCCCACCTATGCCGTGCGCCAATTAAACGGTTCGCTGGCATGGGATATCCTGCGCGCTCGTCACCGCATGGGCGCGGCGCTTGTGTTTGCCAGCGCGGCAACGCTCGCCGCGGGAGCCAGGGTGCTGCCGGTCTATGAGGTCTACAAGGTGGGTGAGGAGGTAACCTGCCCTGTGGGGCTGGACCTGTTCGCAGACTATGGGCTGGCGCTTTCCTGTGTGCCGCATTGGAATAATAGCGACGGCGGCGCGGATGTGGATACAAGCCGGTGTTTTATCGGTCTGGAGCGCTTCCAGTCCTGGTGCGGCATGCATCCACCCGGCTACACCATCCTGGGGCTGGATGAACACACCGGTATCATATTCGACTTTGCCGCCGGGACTTTTTCAATCCACGGGATCAGTTCCGTGACCATCCTGCGGGAGTGCCGGGGCGAGATCCTGCCCGCCGGGAACGATTATCCGGTCTCGGAGCTGGGTGCGGTGCGCTGTCCCGAAAAGCCCGAGCAGGGCATCCCGGAAGACATATGGGACCTGGTACAGACAGCCCAGGGCAAACCTGAAGCCCCAACCCCGCCCGAGGTGGTGCTGAACCTGCTGGAAGAACGCTGGCAGGCGCGTGCATCCAGGAACTGGAAGCGCGCCGACGAGATCCGGGATGGGATCGCGGTGCTGGGCTGGAGGGTCATCGATACAGGGGACGGGCAGCGGGTGGAAAAAACCTGACCTGGTCCAAGGCATGCCTGCCGGGGCGGAACTTGCCTGACAATCGATTAAAATAAGCGCGCAAGGAGTTGCCATGCAGGCTGTTGAGATCATCATCAAGAAAAGAGAACATCATGAGTTAAGCGCCGAAGAGATCGAGTTTTTCGTGCGCGGTTTCACCCGGGGCGATATCCCCGACTACCAGGTATCTGCCTGGGCAATGGCTGTGTTGTTGAACGGCATGACGCCGCGCGAAACCACCGATCTGACGCTTGCCATGGCAAGGTCTGGCGAGATCCTTGACCTTGGAACATTGCTGGACGTGGTAGTGGACAAACATTCGACCGGCGGGGTGGGCGACAAAACCACCCTGGTGGTCCTGCCGGTTGTGGCAGCGTGCGGACTTCCGTGTGGAAAAATGTCCGGACGCGGGCTGGGCTTCAGCGGCGGCACGCTCGATAAAATGGAATCCATACCCGGGTACCGCTGCGATCTGACCACCGAGGAGTTCAAAAACCAGGTGGTGCAGACCGGGATCGTGCTGACGGGTCAGAGCATGGACCTGGCGCCTGCAGATGGCAAGTTGTATGCCCTGCGGGACGTCACCGGCACGGTACAATCCATACCGCTGATCGCATCCTCGATCATGAGCAAGAAGATCGCCGCAGGCGCCCAGGCGATCGTCCTGGATGTAAAAGTGGGGCTAGGGGCGTTCATGCAAACCCTGCCTGAGGGGCGAGAACTGGCGCAGCAGATGACTGCCATCGGCGAGCTGGCAGGCAGGCGCGTGGTGACCCTGCTCTCGGATATGAATCAGCCGCTTGGCGAGGCTGTCGGCAACACCCTGGAGGTCAAGGAAGCCATGGACACCCTGCGCGGCAGGGGACCAACCGATCTCCTTGAGCACTGCCTGCATGTTTGCGCACACATGCTGATCCTGGGAAAGCGGGCAAAGGATATCGAAGCAGGCAGGCGTATGGCGGTCGAGGCGATCACCTCCGGAGCCGCCCTGGAGAAATTCCGGGTGCTGGTCGATGCCCAGGGAGGGGACGTTGCTTATATCGATCACCCGGAAATATTCCCGCAGGCGAAATGGGCAGTCACCGAAGAAGCAGAACGGAGCGGTTCCATTTCCAGGATGCATGCCAGGCTCATAGGCGAGGCGGCTCTGGCGCTGGGCGCCGGGCGCACCCGCAAAGGTGAAGCCATCGACCACGCGGTCGGCATCCTGGTCCACCGGAAGGTTGGAGATCGGGTCAGAAAGGGTCAGCCCCTGTTCACCATCCACTATAATGATAAAGCCCGGCTGGAGACTGCCCGGAAGGCTGTACGCAATGCCATCGGCTGGAGCGATGACGCGGTGCCGCCTCTGCCTTTGTTCTATTCCTGAATGGATCATTTCGGACAGGAAAGGGAAAACCCCTCTGTTTGCCCTTATCATGGTTTCACCACCCTGAATACCTATAAAATTGATTGCATATTCCAATGGTTTAGTGCATAATTGAGGCAGGAGTATGTCATGGCGAAAATTTCCCTGCGTGTATACAACCGCGAAATCGAGGGCTTGATCGAAGGGGGGCAATTGGATGAAGCCATTGCCCACTGCCAGCACATCCTGAAATCCTTCTCGATGCATATTGAGACCTATCAATTGCTGGGAAAGGCATACCTCGAAGCCCATCGCTATACGGATGCCGCAGACATTTTCCAGCGGATCTTGAATGCCACGCCGGATGATTTCATTGCCCATGTCGGCATGAGCATCATTCGCGACGACGAGGGGAAATTGGATGATGCCATCTGGCACATGGAACGCGCCTTCGAAGTGCAGCCATCCAACCCCGCCATCCAGGGCGAACTGCGCCGTTTGTTTGGGCGCCGCGATGGGGTGGAGCCGCCCAAGATCCGCTTGAGCCGTGATGCGCTGGCGAATATGTATGCCCAGGGCGAACTCTACACCCAGGCTATCGCAGAGATCCGTGCCATATTGGCAGATGAGCCTGAACGCCCCGACCTGCAGGTGATGCTGGCGCGCGCCTATCTGAAAACGGGGCAGAAAGTGGAAGCCGCCGAGATGGCGGCGCACTTGCTGCGCAAATACCCCTACTGCCGGGATGCCCTGCGCATCCTGGTGGATGTACTGCCTGGTACAGGCAGGGCGGAAAACACCCAAGTCTATCGTCAGCGCCTGCGCCTGCTGGACCCCTATTCTTCCTTCATTACCGGATCGGTGTTCACATCCGACCAGGCACCCGATGCCTCGGTCAACCTGGAGCGGTTGGAGTATTCTGTGGGTGCGCAATCCAGGTCTTCCCAACCGACCTGGGCGGCTTCGTTGGGCGTGAAATTACAGGATGAAAAACCCGAGCCAGCCCAGCCCACCTGGCAGGTGGGGGCACAGCCTGAACCCGCCGCAGAACCCGGTCAACCTGGCGGGCACGCCCCGGAGGGCGACGGTCTGCCTGATTTCCTGCGCTCGGCGGGATGGGGCGAAGCCGATGGTCAAGCCCCGGTTGCTGCAGCAGGCATGGAAGCAGCCCCCGACGATCAGGGGATCGCCAAGGGAGAGATGCCCGATTGGTTGAAGAGCCAGGCGCCAGAAGACCTGGGTGAACCCGGAAAGCCCGCGGATGGCTCCATCCAGGCTGGCGAGAGTGACCTGCCCGGATGGTTGGCTGGCATTGGTCTTTCTCCTGAGACACCCCCTGCCGCCGAACAACCGGCAGCGGAATTACCGTCGACCAGGATCTTCCCCGAAGCGGTGCAGCCTAATGAGACGGAGAGCAATCCAGCCGCCTGGCTGGCAGATCTCGGCGCCGGGGTAGCTGAACCTCCGCAAGGACTTGAGGCAATGCCTGATGCACTGCCCGAGGCGAGCGCCGAGGCATTGCCGGACTGGATGGTCAAGGCGGCGGAAGAACTGCCCGCGCCAGACATCCAGGCAGCGGCACCGGAGGCTCCCCTGCCAGGTATCGCAAGGCTGGATACGGAAGAAGTCCTGCCCAGCCTGCCCGAGATCCCCGCAGAAGGCATACCTGAAGCGGAATTCAAGGCTGGCGAGGTGGAAGGTTTCGCGCCTCCGCCCCTGACCGGAACGGTCAAACCGCTGGGCATTGAAGATGACACCATGGCATGGTTGGAAGGATTGGCGGCAAAACAAGGCGCAAAGCCTGAAGAACTCCTGACGAAACCCGAGGACCGCTCCGAGGAGATGCCGGATTGGTTGAAAAAGACCGCCGAGGAGAGTTCGGCAGTCGATGCGAACCTGCCTGCCTCGCCTGTCCTGCCGGATATGGCGGGTGGATCCCTGGAACAGGAATTTCCGGAAGCCGAGAAAAGGGGAACAGTACCCCTGCCTGACCTGCCGGCATACTTCAATCAGACCGCGCCGCCTGCCCCCCAGGCTGTCAAACCGGAAGCGGAAACCATGGCAAGCGGCGAATTGGAAGGGATGGAATGGTTGGATGAACTGGCGGAGGACAAGCCTGTTCAGGCAGTCGGCACGGAGATGAACCTGGGTGAGGAATTGGATGCCATGCCCGACTGGTTGCGCGGCAGCAACCAACAAGCCGCGCCGGTTGAAAGCCTGGAAGATCTTGCGCCCCCCGTTGACCTGCCGTTAGAGGAAACCTATACCCTGGCGGATGCGCCGGAACCCCCAGCCGAGGCAGGCGCAGTACCGACCGTGGAAGAGGACATCACGATCACCACCTGGCTGAAGAACCTGGATGGATCAAACATACCGGCTGAGATGCCGGCAGCAGCACCTTCGAGTGAACCGGAAGAAGATGTCCCAGACTGGTTGAAGGACCTGGACAAGAGCCCTGCTTCGAATGTTGCTGCTGCTCCCGCAGGAACCGGTCTGCCGCAGGAGGACCTGCCGGAATGGCTGGCGAAACCTTCGGAACCCATGGCGGATGAACCCAGCCCTGCAGCACCTCTACCGGGCAAAGAACCGGTGGAGTGGAGCGTCGAAGATTCCGAACCGGTTGAAAAACCAGCCCCAACGGTCTCCGAGGAATGGATGCCAGTCGGGCAGCAGCCGGCTGCACCCACACCGCAAGCGCCACCCCAACCTGTGAGGCGCGAGCCGGTGCAGGAATCCAAGGTGACTGTGCCGCCTCCGCCTCCGGGTCCGGACGGCGCGGTCAAAACTGAGCAGGCGCAGGACAAGGATGCTCAGACCCTGGCTGCCGCGCAGAAATTACTCTCCTTTAATAACCTGGCAGAAGCGATGAAGGAATACGGGAAACTGATCAAAAGAGGACGCCTGCTGGATGAGGTCATCCATGACCTGCGGGAAGCGCAATATCGTTTCCCGGTGGATATCATTGTCTGGCAGACGCTCGGGGATGCCTACATGCGTGCCAACCGGCTCCAGGACGCCCTGGATGCCTACACCAAAGCCGAAGAATTGCTGCGCTGAGATCGAACCTGCTGATCCCCGGAAGGGGATCAGTGCTTTTAACATGAGATCCTCATTACCTGGCTATGCCCTTGACAGGCAGACATGATTTGATATAATTATTATCATAATAGTCATAATAATTCAGGAGACATGAATGTTCACCTGCACGTGTAGATGGCGGGGTTTCTAGCAGCCGCCTGACCGGATTTTTGCAAATAAGGACGGCTGACTGAACCCCGCGAGGACCACCTTCGCAGGCGCTCAGCGCCGTCTTTTTGTTTTCCTGTACGACCTGAATGAAGTTCATTGGGAGATCGGATATGAAAATAGCAGATAACGTTACAGACCTGATCGGCAACACCCCGCTGGTGCGTCTGAACCGCATCGGTCAGCACACAAAGGCGGAGATCGTTGCCAAGTTGGAGTTCTTTAACCCAGCCCACAGCGTAAAGGACCGCATCGGTCATGCCATGATCGCCGCGGCGGAAAAGTCGGGCGACCTGACCCGGGACAGGATCATCATCGAACCGACCAGTGGAAATACCGGCATTGCCCTGGCGATGGTTGCTGCGGCGAAGGGATATCGCTGTGTACTGACCATGCCTGAGACCATGAGCAAGGAACGGCGCATGCTGCTGCGGGCGTATGGTGCCGAGCTGGTGCTGACCCCCGGGGCTGAGGGGATGGGAGGCGCGATCAAGAAGGCGGAGGAGATGGCGGCAGCGGACCCTCGTTTTTTTATGCCCCAGCAATTTAAAAATCCTGCCAACCCTGAGGTTCACCGCCGCACGACTGCCGAAGAGATCTGGCGGGACACCGACGGTATGGTGGACCTGCTGGTGGCAGGCGTAGGCACGGGCGGGACGATCACCGGTGTGGCAGAGGTGCTCAAGGCGCGCAAACAAACCTTCCGGGCGATCGCAGTCGAGCCGGACTCATCGCCGGTGCTCTCGGGTGGAGCGAAGGGCGCCCACAAGATCCAGGGCATCGGTGCTGGCTTCATCCCGGAGATCCTGAACCGATCAGCCTATGACGAAGTTGTGCGCGTCAAGGATGAGGATGCCATGCTGACCGCCCGACGGATGGCAACCGAGGAAGGTTTGCTGGTGGGCATCTCCTCCGGCGCGGCGGTCTGGGCGGCTGTGCAGGTGGCTGAACGGGATGAGCATGATGGGAAGTTGATCGTCGTCATCATCCCGTCCTTCGGGGAGCGTTACCTTTCGACCCCCTTGTTTGCCGACCTGGCTGAGTAGGGAGAATTAATTCATGGAAAACGAAGCATCGATACAAATACCTTCCACTCCTGCATTCCATGGTCTGCGCGGCTTCTTTGCCATGATCCACCGGGATATCCTGTCGGTGATCGAGCGCGATCCAGCTGCCCGTTCAGCGCTGGAAGTTTTCCTGGTCTACTCCGGCTTGCACGCGATCTGGATGCACCGCATCAACCATTGGTTATGGCAGCGCGGGTTCCGCTTTACGGCACGCTGGTTGTCGCAGGCTGTGCGCGGTCTGACCGGGATCGAGATCCACCCCGCGGCGCGCATCGGGGCGGGGTTTTTCATCGACCACGGTATGGGTGTGGTCATCGGGGAAACGGCTGAGATCGGTACTGATGTGACCCTCTATCACGGAGTCACCCTGGGCGGAACGAGCCTGGAGAAGGGCAAGCGCCATCCGACCCTGGGTGACCGGGTTGTCATCGGCGCAGGTGCAAAGGTGCTTGGGGCGATCACCATCGGGGAGGACAGCCGCATCGGCGCCAATGCCGTGGTGGTCAGGTCTGTACCGCCCAATTCGGTCGTGGTGGGTGTGCCGGGTCAGATCGTCCGGCGTGCCCAACCGCACCGCATGCAGGATATACCCGATCTCGATCACGCCTCCCTGCCGGATGTCATTGGTGTCACGCTGAAGCAGATCATGGAACGCGTGGACCGCCTGGAAGATGGGCTCGCCGGTCATGCCAGCGCGCAGGGGCACATCCGTCTCTCCCGCGATGACCGTTGGAATGAACAGGATTTCATCATCTGATCCTTGTCCTGCGTTCGGTTGCTGACCGCAATTCCAGGGCAGTGGAGTAAAATACAACCATGCCAGTCATCCGCATGCCCAATCCTTTGCGCCCCTATGTCGGGGGTCTCGCCGAAGTGCCTGTATCCGGGAAAACTGCCGGTGAAGCCATGGAAGACCTGACCGTCCAGTTCCCGGAGCTTCGCCAGCACCTGTTCAAACAGGACGGCAGTTTACGCGCCTTTGTGAACCTGTTCGTGGAAGGTCGCAATATCAGGGACCTGGAGGGGCTGGAAACCCCCCTGGAAACCGATACGGTTTTCAGCCTGGTGCCTGCCATTGCCGGAGGTTGATGTGGTCCAGGAATTAACCCGCCAGGAGCTCCTGCGTTATTCCCGCCACCTGCTCATCCCCGAGATCGGGCTGGAGGGACAGCGGCGGTTGAAGACAGCCTCGGCACTGGTCATCGGCACCGGGGGACTGGGATCGCCTGTGCTGCTCTATCTTGCTGCCGCAGGGGTGGGTCACCTGGGCGTGGTCGATCACGATGTGGTCGAGGAAAGCAACCTGCAAAGACAGGTGATCCACGGGAGCGCGGCGCTGGGCAATAAGAAGGTGAATTCCGCCCGCGCCCGGCTGGAGGACCTGAACCCGCACATCCAGGTGGAAACCTATCCTGAGCCTTTCACCGCGGCGAATGCCATCGAGATCGCCCAGCCTTACGATGTGATCATTGATTGTTCGGACAATTTCCCCACTCGCTACCTGACGAATGACCTGTGCGTCCTGACCCACAAGCCGAACATCTACGGCGCGGTCTTCCGCTTTGATGGGCAGGCGAGTGTTTTCGATGCCCGCCTGGGTCCCTGTTACCGCTGTCTTTTCCCGGAACCGCCCCCGCCGGGATCGGTGCCAACCTGCAATGATGCCGGCGTGATGGGCATCCTGCCGGGCACGATCGGTACGATCCAGGCGACCGAGGCTTTGAAGATCCTGCTGGGGATCGGCACTTCGCTGACCGGGAAGTTATTGCTCTACAATGCCCTCGACATGTCGTTCGAGCAGGTGATCCTTAAGAAGAATCCAGCCTGCAAGGTCTGTGGGGATTCCCCGGAGATCCGCGCCCTGATCGACTATGACGACTTCTGCGGTGTATCTGCCATCAACCACGCAGACGGACCCGGCGATCCAGCATGGGATATCACCGTCAGCCAGTTGGCGGCGCAGATAAAGCAAGACAAGAACATCCTATTGATCGATGTGCGCGAGGCGCATGAACTATCGATCTCGCACCTCGACCAGGCAAAGAACATCCCGCTGGGTGAGCTGGCGGGACGGTTGGATGAATTGGATGGCAGTCGGGAGATCGTGCTGATCTGCAGATCAGGCACACGTTCACGGCGCGGCCTCGAAGTGCTGGTCGGTGCCGGATTCACCCGGGTCAGGAACCTTCAGGGCGGGATCAATGCCTGGGCGCGCGAGATCGATCCGGACCTGTCGGTGTATTGAAGCCATCAAGCGGCATGTTTCTTGTTCGCAATGCGCCTGAGCTTGAAATCCTGCCGCCGGGTGCCATTCACCAGGATGACCGTCCCCTGGAAATCCACCTCTGCCCCCGATTCGATCTCCATACCCCCCCGGATCTCTACACGGGATTGCTTGCCAAAGACCACGTGGGCGCCCTTGTTGACCACGATACGGGGTTTGGTGGTGAGCATCTCGTAGAGGCTTTTACAATAGGAACAGCGGACGCGCGATTCCCCGACCTGCTCGAAATCGGTGGCACCGCACTGGCTGCACTCGTATAGATGTATTTTTTTATCTGATGGAGGTTTCATGTCTAAGAATTATAGCCGATTGGCGTATCAAGGAAAGAGGCTTTTGGCTGTACTGGCACACCCGGATGACGAATCGTTCGGCATGGGCGGCACCTTGGCGCTGTATGCCGCGCGGGGCGCCGATGTCCACCTCATCTGTGCCACGCGCGGTGAGGCAGGCGCTTCGGAAGCCGGGCACCTGGAAGGGTTTTCATCCGTTGCCGAGATGCGCGAAGCGGAACTGCGCTGCGCGGCGGGTATCCTGGGTTTGAAGCAGGTGCTCTTCCTGGGATACCGCGATTCGGGTATGCCCGGTTCGCCCGATAACAACCATCTGGAAGCGCAGATCATGCACCCGCTCGACGAGGTGGCAGATCGGGTAGTGCAGATCATGCGGGCATTGAAACCGGACATCGTATTGACCTTCGATCCGATCGGCGGCTATCGCCATCCGGATCATATCCATATTCAGCAGGCAACCACGCTTGCCTTTGAACGCGCCGGGGATGCCGGCTATCATCCTGAGCTCGGCCTTCCCCATGCGCCTGGCGCCCTGTACTACCACACGATCTCGAAGGGTTTCCTGAAGGCAGCGGTGCTGGTCCTGCGGCTGATCGGCAAAGACCCGCAGCGTTTCGGGCGTAACGGTGATATCGACCTGGTTATGATCGCAAGCCAGGATTTCCCCGTGCACGCCCGGATCAACATCCGCTCTGCGATCGAGAAAAAGGATCAAGCCAGCGCCTGCCATCATTCCCAGGGGGGCGGCATGCGGCGCAATGGCTTGCTTGGCTGGCTGCGCCTGCTTTTTGGAGGAACAGAGACATTCATGCGCGCCCACCCGCCTGTGCCCGCCGGGGGCAGGGTGGTCAGAGACCTGTTCGACCTGCCGCATGAGCGTGCCAGTTGGGATGAGGGGCGATCCAGTCTTGACAAATAGAACAAAAGTACTATTCAGTTGATCACGGAACCCGGTCTGCCGGGAGCAGGTTCATGCCTGCCAACCGGGTTGTCCCCCCGTTAACCATAAGCACCGAGATGGATCCACAGTCCACATTCAGGCGTTGAAAGGCGTTCAGCGGCATGCCCAGGAAGTGGGCGATGACAAGCTTGATCGGGTCTGCATGGAAAACCACCGCCAGCATTTCCTTTTCCCCGTGGGCGACAAGTATGTGCTCGATTGCCCTGACCAGGCGTGTCTGCAGTTCGACGATGGACTCGCCTCCGGGAAATCGAAAGGTGGCGGGATCTGCCTGAAGATGCTGCCAGGCTTTCAGCCTGGATAAGGATCTCACTTTCCTGCCGGTCCAATCGCCGACTTCGCCATCCCGCAGTTCGGGCAGGATGATCGGCTGCAACTGCCGGGCTTGCGCCAGGGGCGCGGCTGTCTCCATGGCACGCTCCAGCGGGCTGGTGTAGACCGTGTGGATGGGTTTTTCCTTCAACCGGTACGCCACCAGTTCGGCTTGCTGAACCCCACGGGCATTGAGGTGCACGCCTGCAACCGTGCCAGCGAGGATGCCCTTTACGAGGCGATCGTTTTCACCATGCCGGACCAGGTACAGGGTCGTCATTTCATCCTGCGCATGATCTTGTCGATCTCTTCCTGGGTAAGATCCGGCACCGTCTCCTGATTCTTGATGTTCAGCGCTTTCCGCTGGGCGGTGCGCCAAAGTTCCAGGCGCTCCTTGATCTTTTGCTCCTCGCCCTGGGTGGAAGGGGTGTAGAAATAGGTGCCGAGCAATTTTGCCGGCAGGTACTGTTGGGGCGTGAAATGCCCTTCGTCCATGTGCGGATAGCGGTATCCGACACCGTGACCAAGACCGGCGGCATCGCGGTTGTTGTCCTTCAGGTGGATAGGTACATCCCCCATGCGCTCCTGCTCGATGCGTTCCAATGCCTTGAAGTATGCCCCGGCGCTGTTCGATTTGGGAGCCGTGGCAAGATAGAGGGTTGCTTCTACGATGGGATAGATGCCCTCCGGCAGTCCGATGAAACTGAAGGCTTGCAGGGCGGAGGTGGCGATGACCAAGCCAAGCGGATCTGCCAGTCCAATATCCTCGCCTGCCAGGATGATCAACCGCCTCAGGATAAAGCGCGGATCCTCTCCGGCATAGAGCATCTTGGCAAGCCAGTAGAGGGCGGCATCCGGATCGGATCCCCGGACAGATTTGATGAAAGCGCTGATGGTATCGTAATGGGCATCCCCATCCTTGTCGTACAAGACGGCGCGGCGCTGGATCGATTCCTGGGCGACCTCCAGGGTGATGTGAACCATGCCATCCTCGGCGGCAGGCGTGGATTCGACCGCCAGTTCCAGGGCATTCAAGGCATTGCGGGCGTCCCCGCCCGAGACATCGAGCAGGTGGGCGCGGGCATCCGGGTCAAGGCTGATCCCTCTCTGCCCGTAGCCGCGCTCCTGGTCGGCAAGCGCCATGTCCAGGATCCTGCCAGTTTGTTCGCCGGTCAAGGGCAGGAGTTGGAAAACGCGCGAACGCGAGACAAGCGCGCCGATGACCTCAAAATAAGGATTCTCGGTGGTTGCACCGATGAGCAGGATGGTGCCGTTCTCCACGTGCGGCAGAAGGGCATCCTGCTGGGCTTTGTTCCAACGATGGACCTCATCCACGAACAGAGTGGTTTTCTTTTGATGCAGAGCCCGGCGCTCACGGGCGGCGTCGAGGATCTGCTTCAATTCCGCCTTGCCGGCAAGGACAGCGGAAAGGGTTTCGAAGTGCGAGCGGGTGCGGTTGGCGATCACCTGCGCCAGCGTGGTCTTGCCGGTTCCGGGCGGTCCCCACAGGATGATGGACGAAAAGAGGCGGTCGGTTTCGATGGCGCGGCGCAGGAGTTTCCCGGGCCCGATTATATGCTCCTGCCCGACATACTCCTCCAGGGTGCGCGGGCGCATACGGGCGGCAAGCGGTGCCTCGCTGCGCATCTGTTGCTGCATGGCATGGTCAAAGAGGTCTGGCATGGCAGGGATTATAAAGCCTTCCGGCTCTGAAATCGAAGGCGGCGCTGCTCGGGAGGTCGGGGGCTGCCAGCAGATCAGCGGCTGGAGCGCACTGTAAAGCCGGTGAATTCACCGCTGGCGGGTGCCCAGGTCTCGTGCGCCTGGTCGACGCGGCTGCCGACAGGTCCTTCCTTCAGATAGGTGAGGAACTGCTCCAGGTCTTGGCGCGCGCCTTCGGCAACTGTTTCCACCTGGTCGCGCTCAAGATTGCGCACCCAGCCGGTGAGACCCAGGCGGCTGCCGGTCTGCTGGACGAATGCCCGAAAGCCCACATTCTGGACGCGTCCGGTGACCAGGATATGGATGCGATGGCGATCAGACGGGTACTGGTTCATGATCAGACTCCCAGGAAATACAGCAGGGGTGTGAGGGTAAGAGGGCTGAGCAGGGTGGTGATGAAGACGATGGCGGTCACAAGCGCGGGTTCCAGGTCATATTCCGAGGCAACGATCATGGCCATCACCGCCGACGGCATGCCTGCCTGGGTGACGCCCGCCTGGCGCGCCATGTGCGGCAGACCAAAGAAGGAGGCTAAAGCCAGGGCGATGAAGGGACCCGCAACCAGGCGGATGGCGACGGGTATGCCCAAAGCGCGGATGTTCCGGTTCCACTGGGCACGCTGGAGTTCCAGTCCGAGCAGGATCAGCATGCACGGCACCGCGGCGGCAGAGGCAAGCTCGATGGTGCGGTCGAGGGGTTCGGGCAGCGTCCAGCCCAGTTGTGAGCATAAGAGCGCAAGCAGGATGGCGTAGATCGTCGGCACTTTCAAGAGCCCCAGCAGGGCAGTCCTGGGGGAAAGGCGACCCATCCCGGCGATGAACAAGCCCAGGGTATTCAGGATGATGACGTTGGTCACGAAATAGATACTGGCGTACGCGAGCGCTTCCTCTCCAAAAGCAAAGGCAATGACCGGCAAGCCGTAATTGCCGTTGTTCCCGGTCAGGGTGGTCAGCAGCACAGCGGCAAGCACGGCGCGCTCAAGGTGGAACAGTTTTCCCAGCAGGTACGCCAAGCCTGCGGAGATCAATATCAGGCTGGTGGTAAATCCCAGCATGAGGGCGATCTTACCGGGCGGTAACTGACTGCTGAGGATCAGGTCGAACACCAGGATGGGGCTGAGGATATAGAAGACGATCCTCCCCAGTGAGCGGGGGTCCACCTTGAGCGTCCTGCCCAGCGCGAATCCTGCCCCGGCGAGGAGCAGGACAGGTAAAAGGGTGCGGGTAAAGATGGTCAACAGGGTCATGCGCGGTCGGGCATTGGACGCATATTATTCATCTTTATCGGTGTCCTCGAGGTCCAACAGGTTGAAGTTGTTGATATCCTCGGTGAAGAGCAGGTTTTCGAGGGCATCCTCGAGGAACTCAAGTTCGTCTGCATCCGTCTCGGTCTCCAGCAGGTTTTCCATTTCCACACGGACACCTTCCCCGCCGATCTCCGAGAGCGACCAGATGATCTGCCTGCGCAGGTCAGGATCCTCCTCGTCCGCGAGCAGGTCGAGTAGAGGCATGCGGGCGGGGGATAACCCCACTTTTCCGGCAGCGATGACCGCCTCGGAGCGGATATCATAATCCTGGTCGAGCAGGTGTGCCAGGATATATTTCTCCCAACGCTCATCGCTGGAATGTCCCATGGCGCACAAGGCGCTGCTCATCCAGCCGGGTCCCTTGCGATGATAAGCCGTTTCGATCAGGGCAGGGACTTCATCCCGCGAGGAGGAACCCAGCGATTCCAATGCACGCTGGCGGATAACGGCGGGTTCGTCCGAGCCAACAACCTGGATCAGGTTGTCCTCGATCTCCTTGCACAAGGATGCCGGGATCTCGTCCAGTTCGCACTTATATATGAATAATCCGAGGATCCAGGCGGCTTCGGCGCGCGTTTTGGGATCCGTGTCATGGTGAAGAAGGTCAAGATAGATCGGGACCAGTTTCACGTCGGCGCATTCCACCAGCAGTTGGATGGCGCGGGCGCGCACTTCGGTATCTGGATCGGAGAGCAGTGCCTTCCCCAGGTTCTCAAAGGAGACCAACGAATCTGCCTCGGCAAGGGTCTCCAGGTCTTCCAGCAGGGAGAGTTTGCGGGGCAGGGAGACCTTCTTCCAGACGCTGTGCAGGCTTTTCAGGTCCTCTGCTTCCAGGTCTGAAAAGCGCTGCATGAGCGGCGCTGGGATCAAATTCACTTCGTCGAGCAATGCATCGAGCGCTTGTTTAAAGGAAGGAGCCTGGGTCATAGGTGCCTTGGTCCGCCTGACGGATGTGGCTTGCCAATTAAATATCCGTTCATGGGAGGTTGATCGTGATCGGGTTGATGAAATCCTTGATGTAGAAGAACACCATTACGAGGATCAGCAGGATCAGGGCGGTGCCATTGATCGCGGCTTGAAACTTGGCAGGAATGGCGCGGCGGAAGAGCATTTCCGGCAGGGTGAAGAGGATGCGACCGCCGTCCAGGCCCGGTATGGGGAGGAGGTTCAGGGTGCCCAGCGAGACGCTCAATGCAATGATGACTCCCAGGGTGTAGTAGGTTGCCTGACCCTGCCCGGCTTCCGCCTCCTGGCGACTTTCCAGATCGCTGGCAACCGCCGCCTGGAAGAAGTTCCAGATCGTGCGCGGACCCCCGATCTGCGCTTCCTGCGGGCTGACGGTTCCGGCGATGAGCCGGAAGGGCAGCGAGAACAGGGTGCCCATATCCTGCCCTGTCACCTTGAAACTGAATGGGAGGGCTTGGAACCACGAACTCACCGGGCGGTAAGGGTTGGAAAGCATGACACCCATGGGGCCCGAACCGACCGGGTAATCGCTCCGCGGTGTGACCGTCAATTCAACGGGCAGCCCGTCGCGCGCCACCACCATGGAGAGGGGCTGCCCCAGGTTCTCGAAGGTAATGGCGATCAGGTCGTCTGTGTCGGTGATATGCACGCCGTTGTAGAGCAGGACGATATCGCCAGGCTGGATGCCCGCCTGTTCAGCAGGTGCGCCTGCCTCCAGTCCTGCAATGATCGTGGTGGTACGGTCGGGGATGCCGATGTTGGTGAAGAGGATGCTGTACGCCAGGACAGCCGTCAGCAGGTTCATGGCAACCCCGCTGACCAGTACGACCAGGCGCTTCCAAGGTTTGGCTGCCGACATGCCTTCGGGGACGGATGGATCGTCCTCCCCCTTGATACGCACGAACCCACCGAGAGGCAGCCAATTCAAGGTGAATTTGACTCCCTTCCAGGTGAACAGGGTGAGCATGCGGGGTGGGATACCGAAGCCAAATTCCTCCACATCAATCTTCATCAAACGGGCGGCAACGAAGTGTCCGATCTCGTGGACCAGGATCATCCCAATAAAGACCAGCACAAAGGTGATGCCCCCCAATAGTCCAGTGCTCATGATTACCTCTCAAGGTGTGTTCATCTACTGTGTCGTAACGGCAGATGCTGATGATAGTCGTGTCGTACTACTTTTCACGCCCCCGAATTATATCCGTTTTAGGTTCATTATTCCACCTGCACCAGATGTGCCGCTCCTCCCGCCCGGGCGACGCGCAGATCGAGGATGCCGGGTAGATAGCCCAGCAGCCTGAGTACTTCGTCAACCGCCCCCAGTTCACAGATGACATGCACATTCGGTCCGGCATCGATGGTATAGCAGGCAGGCAAGCCCTCCGCCCGCGCCTGGCGGATCAGGCGCATCACCTCGAGCGTGGCGGGCTGCCAGTAGAACAGCGGCGTGGAGCAGGTCTGCATGATGGCATGCATGAGATTCGAATCGGCTTCGACGATCTCTGCCAGGGAGGGGAAATCGCGCTCAAGAATGGCACAGCGGCAAATTTCCAGGCGCCTGGGGGCGCCCTCGAGGCGCGCCGCCTGGAGGGGTGAACTGGCAGCTGCGGCATGCCCCTCGGTCGAACCCGTGGACTTATGTTCGGTCGAGATGACGGCGATCACATCCGCCAACTGCCAGTGGTCCGGCGCGGCGATCGAGCGCGCCACCGAATCGAGGTCGGAATCGGCGGCGAACCACTCCACGAAGCCGGCAGGAATGCTGCGGCAGGCGGACCCGGAGCCGCGCCGTGCCAGGCGCGAGAGACTGGCTTCGTCCAGGTCCAGCCCCGCGGCGCGGCTGGCGGCAAGTGCCAGGGCGGCAAAAGCAGATGCCGAGGAGGCGATCCCCGTGCCGGAAGGAAAATTCGCCTCGCTGACCACCTCCGCGCGCAGGTTCATCCGGGCTGCCTGGCGTACGATATCCAGGAATTCGGAGACCCGCTGCAGGGCTTTTCCGTGAATGGGCGCGCCATTCAGGCTGAGTGAATCCTCCGCCGCGCCCGGCTCCTGCCTCCAGGTGACCCGGGTACGCGTATAAAGCCCGTCCAGGTTCATCGAGATGGAGCCATTGGCGGGCAGGCGCAGCGAGTCGTCACGATTGCCCCAATACTTGATGAAAGCAATATTGGGGTGGGCGAGTGCGCTGGCGGAAGTCATGGTTACGGTCTTTTACGAACAGGCTCTGGTGGGGAAACTTTCACCGGGGCTGCCTGCTGCACATGGGAATATTGACGCAGGGCAAGCCAGGCCCCGCCCATGCCAGCACAGGTCACAAGCAGGTCGATCACCCAACCGGCATAGGGGATGGAACGCAGCAGGGCGTAGACGACCGTACCGGCGAACAGGGCAAGCAGATGGAACCAGAACGCCCTGCTCTGTATGACAAGACCCAGCAACCAGGTGAAGACCAGGTAGAGCACGATGAGTTTGGAACCAATGGCGATGAACAACCCCAAGCCGACCATGGCGATGACCAGCAGGGACAGCGCCAGCACCCAGAAGGCAAGCGTCACCTGCCAAAGCCCCAGGAAGTTCAATCCCAGTCCCAGGGCAAAG
>JBFYSG010000033.1:0-3862 GCA_041301835.1 Chloroflexota bacterium
GTATACTGGGAATGATGATGCGGATCTCATCAACATCATCTCATCGATCGACGAGGCGGACATTGCGATCATTTTCGTCGAACAGAACCCTGAAAACACCAAGGTTTCCTGGCGCGGGTTGAAAACACACCTCGATGTAGCCCAGATCGCGCGTCAATTTGGCGGTGGCGGTCATAAAGCCGCCGCCGGCGCTGACATGCATGGTTCGCTTGCCGAAGTGCAGGAGAAAGTCCTTGCTGCCACGCGCAAAACCTTGAACCAACCGCACTGACCCATACCATAACAGGGGATCGTACGAAAACAGGAGGAAAATAGACATGGAAAGTCAGGAAATGAAAAATGCCATCTCCGGCATCCTGGTGGTCGACAAGCCCGTGGGCATGACCTCCCATGATGTCGTCGAGATCATACGCAAGGGCAGCAGCATCCGCCGCGCCGGGCATACCGGCACCCTGGACCCGCGCGCCTCGGGCGTGCTGGTTGTCCTGCTCGGACCCGCCGTGCGCCTGAGCGAGTTCGTCTCGGCATCCGACAAGCGCTACCAGGCGATCATAAAACTGGGCGGCGCCACCGATACCTACGATGCCGATGGACGCTTCACCAATCAACCGAACACGGCGATCAACGTCACCGAGGCGCAGTTCAACGAGGAACTGCTCAAATTCGTGGGTGAGATCGAGCAGACGCCGCCCCCCTTCTCTGCGGTCAAGGTGGGCGGACGTAAAGCCTACGAGATGGCGCGCCAGGGGGAGGAAGTGGAACTTGCCCCGCGCAAGATCACCGTCCACCACCTTGAGGTGCTGGAATGGGCGCCCCCCGAGGTGGTCGTGGATGTCCACTGCTCGTCCGGCACCTATGTCCGCTCACTCGCCAATGACCTGGGCGCTGCCCTGGGCTGTGGCGCCTACCTGGTCGGTCTGCGCCGCACCAAGAGCGGGCGCTTCACCTTGCGCGATGCCACACCCCTGCGCAAATTACAGGACGCTTTCACCAGCGGCAACTGGTACCAATACCTCATCCCTGCAGCGGAAGCGCTGGCGGAATGGACGGCGGTTGAACTCAACCCGGACCAGGTGGAAGAGGTCAAGCATGGTCACCGGATCAAAGCCGCACCAGACGCACAGCCCGGCATGGTGCGCGGGATCAGCATGGCAGGCGAATTGATCGCCATCATGGACCTCGCCAGCGGCGCGGACGGCTCGCCCGAGTGGCAGCCCAAGAAAGTCTTCTATTCGTAGGCGCCAGGTGAACCATGCGTTCAGCCTCGCTCGATAACCTCCGCATGCAGAAGACCTGGCTGACCATCGGCATTTTCGATGGTCTGCACCTCGGTCACCGTAAACTGCTCAAACGACTGGTGGAGGGCGCCCATCAGGATGGCGCTTCCTCTGTCGTCTTCACCTTCCACCCGCACCCTGCCATCGTCCTCGGCGGCAAGCAGGATTTCAAGTGCCTCTCCACGCCCGAGGAACGCCTCGCCCATCTGAGGGAGATGGGCGTGGATATCGTCATCACCCAACCGTTCGATGAAGCCTTCGCCAACCAGGCTGCGGTGGACTTCATGCGCCGTCTGGTGACCGCCCTGGGTCTGCGCCGCTTGATCCTGGGATACGATAGCGCTCTCGGGCGCGGGCGCGAGGGCGATGCCACCCGTCTTGCCGGGCTGGGGCGCCAGTTTGGCTATACCGCCGAGGTGGTCGAACCACTGCGCCAGGGCAATGAGATCATCTCATCCTCCCGCATCCGCGCTTTGATCGGTGAGGGCAAAGTGGCAGAAGCCAATACCATGCTCGGAGCGCCGTATCCGCTTACCGGCACCGTCGTCTATGGGGACGGGCGCGGGCGGCATATCGAACTGCCCACTGCCAACATCGAATGTCCGCCCGGAAAACTCGTTCCCCCCGGCGGCATCTATGCCACCTGGATCTGGGTGGGCGGCAAGCGCTATCGCGGCGCCACCAACATCGGAACCAACCCCACCTTCACGCCGGCGCGTAAGACCACCTCGATCGAGACCCACATCCTGGATTTCAAGGGCAGCATCTACGGTCAGGAGGTCAGGCTGGAATTCATCGATCGGCTGCGCGAGGAGCAGAAATTCAACTCCGTTGATACCCTGCTTGAGCAGATCCGCCGCGATATTGCCAAAACCCGCGAAGCGCTGACCTAGACCCAATGCCCCGGTTGACTGCCGGGGCTTTTTCGTCTATATTCGGACACAACCCCCTGCCCCCCGGCAGGCACCGAACGGAGACCCCATGCCTTCCCGCCAGGTTTACCTGCTTTCCCCGCGTGAATTGAGTCCCGAGACGATCGCGGTCGCGTTCGCCAAGACCTCCCGCTCGCCCGAATCGTTCCGAGAGATCGCCGCCGAGCTGACCGACGAATCCTCCGCCCGTTTCCACGAGAAGTGGGTCGTGGGCTACGGTCACGCCTCGGTCGCCGAGCACGCCGTCCTGCACATCGCCCTTGAGAATGTCTCGCGCCTGGCGGTGGAGTGCATCGAATCCAACCGCCTGGCTTCCTACACCGAGAAGTCCACCCGCTACCAGAAGTGGGATCCGGATGCCTTTTTCATCCCGCCCGAATTGGAAGGGCATCCCCTGCTAGAGACCTATGTAAGGACATGCCGCACGCTCTTTGATGCTTATGCGCAATCCATCGAGCCGGTCAAAGCCCTTGTCGCGGCGGAGGATCCGCCCCGGCAGGGAGAAACCTCCGCCGCCCACGAGCGCCGCATCCGCTCGCAGATCGTCGATTCCTGCCGCTTCCTGCTCCCTGCCGCCTCACTTGCCAACCTGGGCATGACCGCCAACGCCCGGGTGCTGGAACACGCCATCAGCAAGATGCTCTCCCATCCATTGTTGGAAGTGCAGGCGATCGGTGCAGAGATCAAGCGAGTCGCCCAGGCTGAGGTACCCACCCTGTTGAAATACGCCGATCCCTTGCCCGGCTTGTTGGCAACCGGGCAGGAACTCGCCAGCCTTGAGATCGAACACCACGCCCCGGCTTCCGCCGAGACCGCCCTCGACTGGTGCCTGCTCCACCAGTATGATCCCGAAGGCGAGATCAAAGTCCTCGCCGCCGCCCTGCAGCGTTTCTCCGAGATGTCCTTCAGCGAAGCCCTGCAGACCGTGCGCCTGGCAGGGCACGAGGAGCAGGAACAAATGGCGGCGCGCCTGCTTGCCCGCCTGGGCGAGCATGAAGCCCCGCTGCGCGAGCTGGAGCATACGACTTACACCTTCGAGATCCTGCTCGACCAGGGGGGGTATGCCGAATTCAAGCGCCACCGCATGATGACCCAGACACCGCAGGCGCTCACCGCCCGCCTGGGCTATGCCATGCCGCGCAGGCTGGTGGAAGCGGGTTTCGAGGCGCTGTATCGTGAGGCAATGGAGAAAGCAGCGCAAGCCTACGAGCGCCTCGCCGCCTGGGATGCCCAGGTTGCCGCCTATCTCGTCCCCAATGGCTTCAACCGCAGGATCCTCTTTTCACTCAACCTGCGTCAGGCATTCGCCTTCTGCCGCCTGCGGGCAGCACCCAACGCGCATTTCTCCCTGCGCCGCCTCGCCCAGCGCCTTGCCGCGGAGATCCGGCGCGTTCATCCCCTGCTGGGGGCGCACCTGCGCCTGCCAGCTGAGACCTGGCAGGAGATCGATTCAAACAATCTATAAAAGCCGCGACCCGTATCGTCAGGCCATCTGCCCCAGGATGCCCACCCCCATCAGCAGGCAGAAACTTAGCAGGGTCAGGACATTGAGCACCAGCCCGATGATCCCCGCAACCTTGTTCACCCCCTTCTGGATCACCGCGCCGATCCCAAGCCCCAGACCGATCAGGCTAAGCCCGGGACCGCAGTACA
>JBFYSG010000005.1:0-4734 GCA_041301835.1 Chloroflexota bacterium
TTCATGGAATTCAACGCCTGGATACCGGAGCGCTCCGTCCTGCTGGTGGTGGACGACCGCCACCACCGCCAATATTTCGATGAATTCTTCCGCACATACTGGGAAGTGGACGGCTGGCCCGTGGTGAACGCCTACATCAGCGCCTCGCGCGATAACCTGGATGCCTCCATCTGGGCGGAGCAGGAACAGCTGCATGCCGAAGGCTGGGTGGATTACCAGGCGCACGGGGTGGTGCACAACCAGCCGATGGGACCCTATGTTACCGATGACTATATCTATGGCGAACTGCAGGGTTCCATCGACGCCTTCCAATTGCACTTCGATAAGTCTCCCATCGCCATCATCTGGCCCGGCGGAGGCTTCTCGCAGCGTCCGGTGGAGATCGCCCGTGAACTGGGCTACCGCCTGGGCTTCACGGTGAACCCGCGCGGTCCCTTGATGTTCAACTGGGTGCCGCTCGCCGACGAGGTCGATCCCCGCCGCCCGTTCTGGATGCCGGAGGGCGGCATGGGTGACCCCCTGCTGGTGCTGCCGCGCTACTGGAATACGGATGCCAGCCTCCACCTGGATGAAGTGGTGCAGATGAACGTGGATGCGGCGGCGCAGGCGCAAGCCGGGCAGGCGACCGAACTGGAATACTACGACATCGTCTGCGCGCCGACCTACGGACCGATCCCATGACCTGCATCTTCTGCGCCATCGTGGCGGGTGAAGCCCAGGCGACCATCCTGTACCGGGATGAGCGCGTGACCGCCTTCCGCGATATCCATCCGGTCGCCGCCACGCACATCCTGATCGTGCCAAACCGCCACATCGATTCGCTCAACACGCTGGAAGATGGGGATGCCGACCTGCTGGCGCACATGCTGTTCACCGCCCGGGCGCTCGCCGTCCAGGAGGGCGTGGCAGGATCGGGCTACCGGCTGGTCTTCAACACCGGCGCCGACGGGGGGCAGACGATCTACCACCTGCACCTGCACCTGATCGCCGGAAAATTCACCCGCTTTACCCTGGGTTAAAGAAAACCTCCCGGGCATCGAATGCCCCGGGAGGTTGACGGAACTATCCCCAGCCCCTCTCAATGGGAATATTTGACCTTAAGCCCCTGGTCATCCAGGGTGTAGGTGATGTGGTAGTGCAGGTCGGTGCGGCAGTAGCCATAACCGCTCTGTTCGAACCTTGCCAGCACCGCCGGGTCGGGAAAGTTGAAGCGGTTGGGGAAGTTGGGATGGCAGGACAGACCCAGGTGCGGCTTGACCGGCAGGGTATCGAGTTGATCCACCCAGGGGAAGCCGTTGCTGTGGATCGTGCCGTTGCGCGAGCCGTGATGCGGCACCTTGAAGACACGCGTGTTCTGCGGGATGGTGCCGGCGATGCTGGTCCAGACCTTGCCCTCGGCATCGCCTGTGAGCAGGATGGTGTTGTCGTGCAGCGTGAGCGCCAGCACGATGGAATTGTTATTGGGGTTGGATTCGATCTGGTCCGGGAAGGGCCAGAGCACGTCCATGGCAGCATCGCCCAGGCTGCCCATCTGGGTATTGCTGTCGACCGCCTGGTGCGGGATCTGCACGCTGGCATGGTTGGCATAGGCTTGCAGGTTGGCAACCACCACGCTCTCCTCGACCTTCACCTTGGGGTACCAGAAGTTCCGGGTGCCGAAGTCCTTCATGATGCGCTTCAAGCCTGAACCGTGGTCGGAATGGTCGTGGGTCAGCATGACGAAATCAAAGAAGGGCTTGGTCACCTGGAACTCGTCCTCGCGCAGCCCAAAGTGCTTGCGCAGGAAATTCCAGGTGGGCCAGTAATCGCGGTCGGCGTTGTCGTTGGAGTCGATGAGCGCAAAGCGCGGGCGGGGTGAATTGCCATCCGAGGCTTCCAGCAGGATCGAATCGCCCCAGCCGACATCGATCAGGGTCACATGCAGGTGGCTCATTTCTCCTCGACTTTCTTGGCGAGTCGCAGGCGGGTGTATTCCTTCTGGTGATAGCGATGGCGCGAGATGGCGATCTGCGCCTTGCGCCAATCCCGGAAGACCAGCGTTTCCTGCGGTGAGGGCAGGATCGGCTCGCGGAAGCGTTTCCTGGGGTTGAGCCAGTCCTCGTCGTTGATCTTGCCGATGGAGAAGCGGTAACAGTAGCGGAAATAGGGCAGGCTCATGCGGTAGACATCGCCCTCGCGGATCGCCTGACCGGGGCTTGCCTTCTGGAACATATCGTTGGGCACCCAGATGTAGCCCAGTTCGAGCGACAACTTTTCATTGCCGTGCAGGCTGGAGATGGTCTGCTCGATGGATTCCTTGGTGAGGAACTGGTCGCTCTCAGCGCCCTCCTGCAGCACCGGACCTGCCAGCGCCGCCCAACTGACCCCGGCGGCGAAGAAGGCGCTGGAACTGAGCAGGTAGCGGGTTTTGCGGAAGACATAGCCATCCTCCAGTTCCACGCGGTAATAGATGCAGCGTGTGCGCTGGTAGCCTTCCATTTCCTTGATGCTGTCGATCTGGACCGGGATGGTCAATTTTTGCATGGGCTGTCCTTTCTCCTGCCCGGGTCGCCCGGGCAAAGGCATGGGCGGGTCTGTAGTGTCATTATCGCGCATCTTGCCCCCGCCTGCACGGGTTTTTTAGGGGGACATCCCCCGTTCGGCGGGTTGTGCACTTGCTGCCGGAACGATTATAATGACCGCGGCGGTTGAGACCGCTTGATCCATCCATCTTCCCTTTCGTTGCCCGCCCAACCGTGGTGGGCATAGGAGGTACACCCATGAAAAAATCATTCCGTTCGAGCAGCACGCCTCGCTCCCGCCCCTCATCATCCCGCCCTGCGGGCATGGGTGCCAACGCCCGCCCGCGCGTGTCTTCCTCGTCAAGCAAAAAAGGGGGCATCTTCTCCACGGGGGGCAGTTCCAGTTCCGATAACGCTTTCGAGAACAAGAAGGGCGCGCCCGCGGGCATGTACGGCGGCAATGCCAACCAACCCTACATGCAGACAGGCATGCCGCGGCGCACCTTCGCCCGGCGGACGCCGCTCATCGTCACCATCGTGGTCGTGGTCTGCTGTCTCATTGTGGTGTGCATCGCCCTCGTTTATGCGCTGACCCAGGGACTGATCACGATGCCGTCCTTCTAGGCAGGCAGCCCCGCTGCTGCGGGTGCCAGCCCCTGCCCTGAGGTCGAGGCGGCACCCGGCTTCCCGAACACGTTTCCAAACCCCTCCCCGGATAACCGGGGAGGGGTTTGATTCCCACCTCACCCCCCCGTTGGGTTCCCCCGCTTTTCACCCTTGAAATCATCGAACAAGAGTTCTATATTATGGGCAGGCACGGGAAGGCTTATCACCCACCCCCGATCTTATGAAGCCTTCCCGTGCGCTCTGGACCGATCCATGAATGCCGCCAGGATCATGAACGCATGAAAGGAAAAGCCATGCCCACCGGAACCTCCCCTGTCCGCCCGGCGCAGCGCGCTCACTTTAGCAGCGTGCGAGTCACCGACGCAAACATCACCACCGGGCACGCCCTATACGACAAGTTTCACCGCGACCGCTACGACTACGACCGCCAGGCGCTTGTCGCTGATGCCCTCAAAGCATTCCGTCTTAATCCCCTCGCCCGCCGCATCGTCAAACTCTACCGTCAGTTTGCCATTGGTCAATCCCTGGCATTCGAGCTCGTTCCATCAGCCGGCAAAGCGCCGGCTGGCGCCGGCAGCGATCCGACCCATAAGTTCATACAGGCTTTCTGGCATCATCCCATCAACGACCTCGATCAACAGATCCCCGAATGGTTCGACGAGCGCACGCTAACAGGCAATCTTTTTATTCTTTTCAGTGTGGACCCCTCCGGTATGCCTCTGGTGCGCGCCATCCCCACCGAAACCATAACCAGCATAGAAACCCGCGGCAATGACTACCGCCAGGAGATCGCCTATCACACCGGCGTGCTGGAGGATGTGGTCTACAAAGCCTTCGATCCTGCCGGCACAGCCGAACCCCCATTCGTCCGCCACTACGTCATTAACCGCCCCGTTGGCTGCACCTTCGGTGAAAGTGATCTGTTCCCCATCCTGCCGTGGATCGCCCGTTATACCGGCTGGCTGGAGAACCGCACCACCCTTAATTATTATCGTTCCGTCTTCGCCTGGGTGCTCACCGGTAACTTCACTTCCGATGCCGCCCGCCTTGCCCGCCAGAAAGAGGTCGAGGCGCACCCACCCAAACCCAACAGCATCCTGGTCAAAAATACATCAGAGACGTGGGAGGCAATAGCCCCGCACCTGGATAGCTATGATGCCGCGCTGGATGGGTTGGCGATAAAGAAGGTGATCGCAACGGGGGCTGGCGTTCCGCTGCACTTCCTGGCTGAGCCGGAAAGTTCCACCCGTACCACCGCCGAGGCAGCCGGCACGCCCACCTTCCGCAATTTTCAAGACTACCAGCAGTCCTTCTTTTACGCCCTCTAAGATATTCTGTTAACTGCCGTTGCCATCCGCCGCCGCGTGGATCCCGCCGTTTTTGCTGAGCCGAAGATCAAGGTCACCGGACCTGATATCTCTGAGCGCGACAATTCCATCCTGGCGCTGTCGTTCCAGCGCGCCATCATTCCATTAACCGACCTGTATGACCGGAAGATGATCGACACGAAGGAACTATTACACCTGGTCTATTCCTTCGCCGGTCAACAATACGATGAGAGTAAATACCTGGGTGAAGGGTTGCGCCGTCCGTTATCGAACAAAGG
>JBFYSG010000035.1:0-15045 GCA_041301835.1 Chloroflexota bacterium
TGCTGATGACCCGCCCGCTGATGCCCTGGTCGCGCGGCAGGCGCTGGTTGGGTGAGCGCCCCGAGGGGTCCATCAGGTAGACACCCTCGATGTCATCATGTTCTTCATCCAGCAGTGAAATGACGAATGATTCGACCGTCATCAACTGCCCGGCGGCACGGTGGATGGCGGTGTAGATCTCCTCCGGGTCGAGGCTGAGACCGATCTCGTACGAGGAGCGGTTGATGGTCGCCAGCTGCTCGGCGCGCATCACCGTCGCCTGGTACAGGCGGGCGCTCTCAAGCGCCACCGCCGCCTGGTTGCAGATGGTGCGCGCCAGTTCGATCTCGACCGGCGAGGAACGGTATCCGGGCGCCAGGTGCAGGAATGCCAGGGCGCGGAGCGCCTGACCCGCCGCCAGCGGCAGGATCAACAGCGAACTGCCCTGCGGCAGGAATTCAGCCAGCGGCGCCAGGTCGATCTCGGAGCGCGCATCATCGGTGCTGAAGACGCCCAGTGAATCGCGCAGGCGCTCGAAAATGGGTGCCAGCGGCATCTGGCGCGGCTCGTCCTGGTCGCCAGCCGGGATGACCAGGCGAAGGAAGGGCATGTCGCGTTGGTTGAACGCCACCATCGAGACTTTATCCGCTGAAAATGCCTTCTGCAACTCGTTGGCGGTCAGGCGCAGGATCTGGTCCTCGCTCAGCGAACCGCTCAATTCGGACGACAGGCGGTTCAACAGCGCCATGCGCTTGGAACGCTCATCCAATTCGCTGGCGCGGCGCAGGCTCTCCTCGTACAGGCGGGCATTCTCCAGCGCCACAGCCGCCTGGCTGGCGAAGGTTGCCACCAGTTGGGTCAATTCCAGGCTGAAGAAATTCGGTTCGATCTTCTCCAGCGCGATCACGCCGATGACCACGTCCTTGGAAACCAGCGGGACGCCCATCCACGACAGGCGCTCCGCCTGGGTCAGCACCGGGAAGCGCTGATCCTGGCTGACATCGCCGATCACGATCCCCTGCGAGGTGCGGCTCATCTCCGCCAGCAGGCGGGAGTCTTCGATCGCCACGGTCAAGCCGACGCGTTCCTCGTTATCCGGGAAGCCGCGTGCCGCCGCCACCGACATGTGCTCGGATTGGCGCAGCCAGAGGATGGCGGTATCGTAAGGCAGTACATCGTGCAGGCTGTCGAGCAGCCTGCTCACCAGTTCGCCGGATTGAAGGCTGGCGGTCATTGTGGCAGAGACGCTGGTAAGCGCCTGCAGTTGACCGGTGCGCTCCTGCGAGGCAAGCATCAGGCGCACATTCTCGAGCGAGAGCGCCACCTGCTGGGTCAGGGAGAGCAGCAGCGCCTCGTCATCCGGGGAGAAGGCAGCCGGGGTATTGAAGTTATCGAGCACCAGCACGCCCAACTGGCGCTCGCCCGTCTGGACCGGCAGCACCAGGCTGGAGACCGGCATGCGCCCGGCAGTCGCCTCCCGGTAGCGCAGCAGGAATTCAGCCGGCAGGGTGTACTCACGGGCAAAGTTCACTTCATCCAGGCGGCGCGACTTGCGGGTGCTGAATACCTGCCCCGGCAGCGATTCACCCGGCTGATAAGTGATCTGCATCAGGCTGTTGATATCGGCATACCCCTGAGCCGCGCGCGGGATGAGCAGGTCCGAAGCGGGATCGTAGATCAGCACGCAGCCGGCGTGTGAAGCCGTGACCACGCGCAGTGCGCTCTCCACCAGCGCCTTCAGGATGTTTGCGGCATCCAGACCGCTCAACTGGCGGCTGAAATCGAGCAGCAGGTTGACCTCGCGCAGGCGTCGGCGGGTCTCGGTCAGCAGGCGGATGTTCTGCATGATCATCGAAACCTGCCGCGAGATCTGGTAGTACACCTGGCGGTCCTCCTCCGAAAGCGAGGGCAAAGGTTCCGGGCTGATCGCCAGGATGCCGGCAACAGGTTTTTCCTCCGCCAGGATCGGCAGGCAGATGAACGACTTGGCGCGCAGGTTGGTCAACAGCGGCGCATCACGCCAGGCATCGTCCTGGTCCAGGTTCATCACCAGGATGATCTCGCCGGTCTGCAAACTGGTGCGCAGTGGGTTGCGCTGACCGAACAACGCCTCCGGGCTGGTGCCGCGCGGGACATTCCCAAGGGCATGGATCAGGCGCGGTCCCTCGAGGGTGTTCTCGGCGATGATCGAAACGCTCATATCCAGGCGGGTCAGCATCTCGCGCCCCAGGGCAACCAGCGCCGAAGGACCATCCACCTGGCGGTTGACGGATTCGATGATCTCCAGCCCGGCGCGGATGCGGTAAGCCCGCCTTTCCAGGTTGCGAATGGCGATCATCTGCTCCAGGTCTTTATGCAGCAGGGTCGGCAGGTGGCTCTGGCTGACCGAGGTGAGTTGCTGCTGGCGGTCCAGGCTGGCAGATAGCATCTCCACCTGCGAGCGGTAACCCGCCAGGCGGCGCGTGCTGCCGATGATCAGCGCCGCCTGTGCGGCGAATATTTCCACCGGCGCCAGCGTGTCCGCCTCGGGGCGCAAACCATCCCGCGGCGCATCCAGACTGATCAACCCGATCGGCTTCCCGGCGGCGTCGTTGAGCGGGAAGACGAGCGTGTCCTCCGGGTTCCAGGCGTTCGCTTCCTGGCTGCCTGCCGCCTGCATGATCTTCACGATCTGGACTTCGTCCGAGACCAGCGGGCGTTTCTCATACGGGATGAAGAACCCCTGCCCGATCTTGAACTCCGGGCGGAGCAACTTCTGCACAGCCGTCCAGGATTGTTTGTGCCCTCGCATCATGTTCAGCGTCTCGACCGGTATCCCCACACCGGTGATGCGCTCCTGGATGAGCGTCTCGGTATCCACAATGCTGATCAGCACCACCTGGAAGGGCGTGGCTTCCTGGATGCCCACCGCCAGCGCCTGGAGCGATTCTTCCAGCGGCTTGTCGATGTTGAGCGCATTGGTCGTCTCGAAGAGCCGGGCAAGCGTCTCTGCCCGCCGGTTGAGACCTTCACTGCGGTTGACCTCCGCCTGGTAGCGCCGGGTATTCTCCAGCGCGATCGCCGCCTGGACAGCCAGCGTCTGCATGACCTCCACGGAGGTTTGATCGAACGCCGCCGGCTTGGATGCGTGCAGGTGGATGAGACCGCTGACGCGCTGCTGGTGGGCGATCGGCACGATCAACGACGCCTGGATCCCGGCGTGGGGAGACGCCTCCCCGCTGGCGGCATGGTCGGTCACCAGTACCGCATCCAGGGATTTCAAGGCTTTGAGTTCGAGCGCCGAGAGCCGGGCGGCTGGTTCGTCGCCCAGGTGGAAGATCACCTGCGGGTCGTCATTCGTTCCGCCTTCATCCGCCGGGTCGAAGAGCAGGATCGTCCCACAATCGGCTTGGGTCGTGCGCAGGGCTTCATCGTAAACGACCTGCAGCAGGTAGTTCCACTCGGTGGCGGTGTTCAGTTCGCGGCTGACGCGCGTCAGAGCGCTCAACTGGTCCACCTGGCGGCGCAGGCTTTCATCCGTCTGCGCGCTGAGCGCCAGGCTTTCGATGGCAGCCGCCATCTGCCCGGCGGCAGTGATCGCGATCTGGAGATCGTAGGTGTTGAAGTGGTCCGCTGTTTTGCTGGCGATCAGCATCTCGCCCAGGCTGCGCCCGCGTATGACCAGCGGCACCAGGATGGCTGATTCCACCCCCAGGTCCCGCACCAGCGGACTGTACACCGCCAGCAGGCGCTGGTCTGCGGCAAGATGACCGGTCAGGAAGGTATGCTGGCTGCCCGCCGCGGTGAAGTGGAATTGGGTCTCATCCAGGCACAATTGTTTCAGCGTATCCGCCGTCCCCTTAACCTGCCCGAATAGGGATGGTTCGTTCATGCGGAGCACGCCGCGCGCCTCGTCCAGCAGGAAGACCGCCCCCAGGTCTGCCTGGAAGAGGCGGGCAAGTTCCTGCACCGTATAGCGCATGATCTCGTCCGTGGTGGCGGGCGAGGATGCCAGGCTGACGATGCGCCGCAGGGCTTCGGTGCGCTGGGCGCGGGCGCGTGCCTGCGCCACCAGGCTGATGTTCTCGATGATCGGGGCGGTCTGGTTGGCAACGATGTTCATCAGCCGCATCTCGGCGGGAGAGAAGGCGGCTTCCGCGTGGTTGTGGTTCGAGATCTGCAGGTAACCCAGCGGGTTCCCGGAGGAGACCAGCGGCACCAGGGCGCTGTCGCGCCACGAAGCCGCCCGGGCATAATCCTGGAAGCCCATCTCACGCCAGGTTTCATCCTCCGAGGCATCCGGCGTGGTAAGCACCTCCTGTTTCAGGAAGCGCTGCTCCGCCAGGCTGCCCACCGGCAGAGGCACATGGTACATCGCCACCACCTGCGGAGGCATGCCCGTGAAGGGCACCTGCGCTTCCAGCGAGCGCCGGTTCTCGTTGTAGATCAGGAAACCCAGCGTCTTGACGTCGAACAGAGGCTCAATGCTCTGCACCAGGCGGGCGTACAGGTCGCTGGAATCGCGCGACGAACCGGTCACGTGCGCCAATTCCGCCAGGCCGCTCAATTCCATCGTGCGGTGCTGTTCCTTCTCCAGGAAGGCGGCATTGCGCAGGGCAACCGCCGCCGGCAAGGCGATCAGCCGCAGGACCTCGAAATCCTCCGCCGAGTAGGCTTCTGCGCCGGTCAAGCCGGCTTCCAGCGTGCCGATGAGTTCCTGGTTGACCAGCAGGGGCAAGCCGATGTACGAGCGTATGCCGGAGTAGACGGCGGGTTCGGCAAGCGCGGCGTCAGCAGCCGCCCGGGTATCCGGAAGGAAGAGCGGGGCAAGGCTCTCGACCAGCACCGCGGTATAACCAGCCGCGGGTTGCAGACCGCCGCTTTCGATCCGGCGCTCGGATTTCGGTCCGGCTACGAAGCGGTACGGGGTCAGATCCGGCTGGTCGGCTTCCTTGAGTTTGACCTGCAGCAGTTCCACCGGGACCAGTTGTTCGATGCTCTCCAGTACAGCCTTCAGGGTGGCGTTAAGGTCCGGCAGCGCCGAGACCGCCTGGTTGAAATCCGTCAGGATCTTGAGCGCCGAGATCGAGCCGCCCTGGTCTGCATCCACGCCGGTCGAAAGACCGGGGCGCCCCATGGCAACCAGCATGGCGGGGTTGCTGCCGGGCACATGGTAGGAATTGCATTCCAGCGGGCGCCCGTTGAGCGAGAAACGCCCCTGCCCCTCCGCCGCGCACAGCCCCAGGAAGTCCTCGCTGGAACGGATGCGGCTGGCAAGGATCTCCAGGCTGGGTTGTTCATCTTCACGCAAGCCGAACCAGGCGCGCCCGGTGGCATTGATGTATTCCACGCGCCCGCCGGTCTGCACAACGATCACCGCCCGGGTCGATTCAGCCACGCCTGAAAGCGGGGCAGGCGCGGGGGCGTGTGCGGGGCCAGGCGTCTTGTCCCCGCTCCGCAGCCTGGGCAGGATGCGCACAAAGACCCAGATCAGGGCGAGGAAGATCACCCCGATCGCAAGCAACAAACTGCCCAGAATTACCGGATTGGATAGCATCGATTCAGGTTTTCAGCGTCATCCCGTGGAATCCTGGCGGCGCACTTCCGCCGCCAGTTCCGTGATCTCACGGATGTCGGAGAAGGACTGTTCGTTGGGTGTGACAATGCCGATCGAAAGCGTCATCAGCGGGGTCTGCTCCATCTGCCCGCCGGCATTCTTCGCCATCATGAAACCCTGCTGCCGGTCCATGAAGTTGTAGTGCGCGAGCACCTCCTCCGCAAAGCGCGTTTTCAACTGCGCGCCGATGCGCTCGGCTGTCTCCGCGCTGGTGATGATGACAAAACTATCACCGCCGGCGTGACCGATGAAATCACCGCTGGAGCCGATGCTGTCAACCACCTCGCTGATCAGCATGGCGGTGAAACGCAGCACATCATCACCGGCGACAAAACCGTACACATCCTTGAACGGATCGAAGTGGTTGATGCGCAAGTCGGCGTACGCCCAGCCGCGTTCACGGATCGTGAGCCGGAGCTGCTCCTCGATCAGCCGCCCTGCCGGCAAGCCGGAGCGGGGATCGGTGAGCGCCTCGCGCTCCGAGCGGCGGATGGCGCCCTGGACGCGCAGTTTCAACTCCTCGATGTCGAACGGTTTGGTGATGTAATCATCCGCGCCCAGTTCCAGCCCCTGCAATTTATCGCTGCGCTCGTCCTTCTGGGTCAGGAAGATCACCGGGATATGGCTGGTGCGCGTGCTCTTGCGCAGGTTGCGGCAGACCTCGTAACCGTCGATGTCCGGCAGCATGATATCCAGCACGATCAGATGAGGCAGCACCTGGCGGGTCTTTTCCAGGGCTTCCATCCCGCGCGGCGCCACGTCCACATCATAGCCCAGCCCGTTGAAATAGATCCTGAGCATATTGGAGATGTCATTGTCATCTTCAACGACCAAAAGACGTGATTTTCCCATGGTACCTCCCGTTCAAGAACTTCAGCGTGCCAGACCTGGGCACTTGCGGATTTCCTCGTTCGTGGAACCTTCCGACCTCACCCCGGAGGGCATGCAGTCAGGAATCCTGAACGCACCTGCCTCCAGGGTTAACTATATCATTTCCATGCACCGGCAGCATTACAGAAATGTCACGGGGGGGCAATGGCATCCAACCTGCCGCCCGGACTGCATGGAGGCTGGTTCTTTTAAAAGCAGAACAGCCAGTTGAGATAATCTTACGATAAACTGGCTGTTCTGGCAACTCCAACGGGGGTCGGGCGGCAGGAAAACACGCAGATAAAGCCGCCCAGGCTCCCATGCCGGGCTGGTGAGGCGGTGGATGCGGGGTGCGGTTACCAGGTCTCAAGGTCGTTGCTGCCGCGCCGGGGATAAAGGCGGGGGTGTTTCTTGGCATCTTTCAGTTTATGATGGTCGCTGTCCTCGTAACGGACATCCTTCTCGATGACACGCCGTTCCTGCGAACCGAACAGGACCACATCCGATTCGATCGTGCGCGCCGGGAAGATGACCATGCCCGCCCCGATGCGGCAGTTATGCCCGACACAGCCGCCCAGCACGGGGCGGTTGGCATTGGCAAGTTTATCCTCGCCGTTCAGCGAGCGGATGGCCATCGGGATCAGGTTGTAGTCCGTGAAGGTATTGCCGGCGCCGATGAAGGTATTGCGTCCGATGACGCACATCTGCAAACAGGTATTCTGCGCCACCATGCCGTGTTCCATCATGGTGGTCATGAACAGCGAAGCCCGGAACGGCAGGAAGGTCCCATCGCCGACCACCGAGAGCATCAACTGGCAGTCCTGCGAGATGTTGACGTTCGACCCGATGATGCAGTTCTCGATCACCGACCCGGCGTTGATCGTCACGTTATCCCCGATCGTGGTGGGACCGTGGATGACCGCGGTCGGATCGATCACGCAGTTCTTGCCGATCCGCACCAGTTCGGAACATTCCAGTAATTGACGCCCTTCGTACACGGCTTTCATCAGCACGCGCAGTTTGAACCCCACATCCTTCTTCAGGCGGTCTTCAAAGCGCGCCCCCCGGGCGAACAAGCCGAACACCCCGTCGGCGATGAAGATATGCACCCAGCAGTCGATCGCCAGCATCGCCCGCAGCGGCACCTGGTAGGTCAGGTCGCCGCTCTCGGTTGCCATGTAGGTCGGCACATGGTAATAGCCGATCTCGCGCGGCTGGAGGTCGATGACCAGCGGTTCCACATCTGCCACCGGGCCGTGGGGGAAGTACCACAGGTCGGCATAGAACAGGTTGCCTGCCGCGGTATAGGAGGTGGAAAGCGGCAGGGCATGCTCGCGGAAAGCGCCATCCTCGATGGAAAAAGCAGCGCGCACAGCCTGTTTCCCCTTCAACGCCCGCTTCATGAACTCGGTGATGTAATGTTCGTCGAAAAACAGGTTATCGCGATAGACGATCATGGCCTCATGCGTGATCGGCAGGCGTGCCCCCGGGGGCAGTTCGATCTCCTTGGTGGTATAGCGGGCAAGCAGGTCGCGCTGGTTCAGCCACAGCGGCTTGTTCTGGATGCGCAGGTCGCGGGCGGGTTCGTTGAACGGGGGGATATGGCGGGGCGCCTGTAAGATGATCTTTAACATGGCATCAACCCATCGGCGTCCGGCTGATGATGATGGTACAGGCAGGGTCGCCGCACGCCGCAGCTTTATACTCCTCCACCTGGTAGGTTTTCCCGGCGCTCACCCAGTAGAACGCCTCCTGCAGCAGCCCCACCGCCAGCATGCAGACCGCTCCGTCGAGTCCCCCGGCGGCTGTCTGCGGGCATGGATCGATCCTCCAGGTGAGTCTGCTGTCACTCTGTTCCAGTGTGACCGACTGATCGGTGAACATGTTGAAGAGGGCAGCAAAGGTTTCGTTGCCCTTGAGCAGGCGCGCCCCCAGCGGCAGGATGCGGAAATCCGCCCCGCTCAGACCCAGCCCGGGACCCATTTCACGCAGGCAGTGCTTGAAGCACGCCCGCCCGATGCGCACAGCCAGCCCGCGCCCGGCTGGCACCCCGTAGAGTCGCTCCAGCGCGGGCTGCAGGCGGCGCGCATGGAACGCAGGCACCTGTCCCGTCTCTGCCTGCCCCTCGTTCGCCGCGGCGACCACCGCCTCAACGCCCGCCTGGCCGAGGATCTCTTCCATCGCCAGGTGCAGCACGCACCCCATGCGGTTGGAGTATTGGAATGCCGGTGAGGGTTTCATGAGGGTCTGGTCTCTTCTTCGAGGAAGGATTTTAATTTTTTAATGAAGATTTCCGGGTCGTCCAGCATGATGAAATGACCGGCGTTCGGGTACAGTTCCACCCGTGTTCCGGGGATGCCTTTCTTCAATGGCTGCCACTGCATGGGGTGGACGATGTTGTCGTGGTCGCCGTACATGCCCATCACCGGCACGTGCACCTGCGGCAGGTCGCCCTGCAGGTCGGTCTTGCGCAGCGAAGCGATGCTGCGCAGGAACGATTCCAGCGTGGTGCGCGAAAGGTCCTTGTCCATCATCTCCGGGACGCGTGCATCCCGGCAGATCAACGGTGAGGCGGCGCGCATGCCCAGCCGGAACGCCCACATCATGTTGAACAGCAGCGAGGCGATGCCGCGTCTGCCTGCCAGTTTCAACGGGAAAGCCAGCGAGGAGCCGACGATGGGTGAACCCACCACCACCACCTTGCTGACCCGCCTCGGGTACTGCATCGCCACCAGCAGGCTGACCGTCCCACCCATGCTGTGCCCGACCAGCGGGGCGCGCTCGATCCCCAGGTGGTCCATGAATTGGTCCACCAGGCTGACAAAATCCTGCACGGCATAGGTATCGCGTTTCTTGCCCGATTCGCCAAACCCCCAGAAATCAAGTGCATACGTGCGGAAGGAGCCCCCCAGGGTTGCCATCGTTTCCTGCCACAGCCCCCAGGAGCCCAGCCAGCCGTGCAGGAGGATGACCGGACGTCCCCGTCCGTACACCTCGTAATGTACCATTCCCTGGTCTGTTGTAATTGATGACACGGCAGATCAACACACCCGGAGAGACTATTTCTCTCCATTCTCCATCTCAGCCAGGATGCTGTACAGCAGCTCCAGCAGGATGTTCTTGACAGAACTTTTATCCGTGGCGACGCACGGCAGGAATTTTACCTTCAGGTCCAGCCTCAGGGCGTGGCGCATGTCCTCGGGTTCCCAGGCGTCCTTCATATCCTGTTTGTTGGCGGCAACCACGTAGGGCGTCGGGGCATAGGCCCGGAAGGTTTCGAGGATCGAGCGGGCTTCGCGGAAGGTCTCCGGGCGGGTGCTGTCCACCATGACGATGAAACCCAGCATGCCCTCGGACAGGATCTCCCACATGAAATCGAAGCGCTTCTGACCTGGTGTGCCGAACAGGTACAGTACCAAGTCATCATCCACGGTGATGCGACCGAAGTCCATCGCCACGGTTGTCGCCTCTTTGACGGCTTTTTCCGCCACCGAGGAGATCCTCCGTTCCGTGGAGACCACGTCGATCTCGCTGACCGAACGGATGAACTCCGTTTTACCGGCGCTGAAGGGACCTGTTACAACCATTTTGACCGTTTGCATAAGTGCAACCTCAATAAATCATAACGACCGGATGCGTGAAATAAGCCGGTTCACAAGCGTTTTCTGCTCTTCCTTGTCCTCGGTCGGGAAGACGCGCACCTGCTGGATCGGCGCGGCTCCCTCCGGGCGGCAGATATCCACCAACCCCGCCTGCAGCAGACCATAGACGATGCGCCGTATCTCCAGGTCGTTCATCTTTGTGGCGCTGCCGATCTGCCGGATGGTGTTGCGCGGGTTGATGTACGACACCACCCGCCATTCCTCCACGCTGAGATTGATGTTGCGCAGGTTCGACCCGGGGCGGTCGGTGAATTTGAGCGCCATGTCCAGGCTGGGGATCTCGTCCTGCAGCTGTTCCCACTCGCGCATCTGGCGCGAGCCTTCAATGATCAGGTTCTCAAGGTCCAGCCGCACACTGATGCGGTCTTCCGGCGGCAGGATGTCGTTCTCGAAATGGAATAAGCCCTCCACCCAGGTGAACAGCCGCTGGACGATATCCGAGAAGAACTGCTGCAGGTTGCTGAGGATATCCTCCTGGGTCATGTAGCCGGCATTGATCAGCATCAAGCCCAGTTCCTTGTCCGGGATCTGGCTCGAGCGCTGCTGGATGGCTTTGTACTGACCGCTGGAGATCTTGTTCGTCTTGTGTAATATGAACGCCAGGCTGCTGGCGCTCTGCCCCACCTGGGCGTAGGATAGTTTCCCGTCACGAAAAGCAACCTGGGCTGTTTCAGACGGACCCTCCACTACCAGGGTCCCGGTCTTTTGCGCCAGGTTGATCAGGTTAAGTAATTGCGTGATCGTGAAATCTCTTAAATTGCCTCGCAGTGCCATGCCGCCTCGACCACTCCGATGGGTAAAAATCGTAAAATGATTATACAGCAGGTTTGCCATGCGTCAAAGGGCAAAGGCTATCAAATCCGTATGTTATAATTTTCAGGTCCCATTCAGGATGTCAGATGATGCACACCGTCCGGATCACCTACTGCCAAGTCTGAAACTACACCGACCGGGCTGTCAGCCTGGTGCAGGAATTACTCCAGAGATTCGAAACGGACCTGGAAGAAGTGGTGCTCGTCCCTGCGGATGGCGGCAGGTTTGAGGTGCTTTTCGATGACCGCCTGATCTATTCCAAACTGGAGACAGGACGCCACCCCGCCGCGGGCGAAGTAGCCGGTCTAATCGGCACATCCCTGGGACATTAACTGCTCCGGCAAGCGATCCTGTACAAACGAGGTTCCTATGGCAAAAAAAGGGCGTGTTTTCTCCGGTGCCCGACCGACCGGCAGGCAGCACCTGGGCAATTACCTGGGCGCGGTGCAGAACTATGTCCGCCTGCAGGATGATTACGACTGCGTCTACTGCATCGTGGATGTGCATGCCCTGACCACGAGCGAGACCACCAACGACATCCGCCAGAATACCATGGAGATGGCGCTCGATTGGCTCGCCGCAGGCATCCGCCCGGATGAGTCGATCCTCTTCATCCAATCGCATGTCCCCCAGGTGATGGAACTGCACACCTACCTCTCGATGGTCACCCCGCTGGGCAAACTGACCGACCTGCCGACCTTCAAGGACATGGTCCGCCAGCACCCCGATAACGTCAACTATGGACTGGTGGGTTACCCCGTCTTGATGACTGCGGACATCGTGCTCTACAAGGCGGACGTGGTGCCGGTCGGCATCGATCAAGCCCCGCACGTGGAATTCGCCCGTGAGATCGTGCGTTCATTTAATTACCGCTACAACACCAAGGTGCTGGTGGAACCTCAACTCAAACACACCGAGGTGCTCAAGGTGCTGGGCATCGACGGCAAAGAGAAGATGAGCAAGAGCCTGGACAACCATATCGAACTTGCCGCCACCCCGGCGGAGACCCAGGCGCGCATCATGCAGATGGTGACCGATCCCCAGCGCGTGCGCCGCACCGACCCCGGCAACCCGCAGGTCTGCAACGTCTTCTCCATGCACAGGTTGTTCTCCCCCGCCGGGGAAGTGGCGGAGATCGACCGCGATTGCCGCACCGCCGCCCTGGGCTGCGTGGACTGCAAGAAGAAATTCGGCGCCAACCTCAACCGCCACCTGGAACCCTTCCGCGCCCGCCGGGCGGAACTGGAAGCCAGGCAGGCGGATGTACAGGGCATCCTGGACGACGGGGCGGAACGGGCGCGCAAGATCGCCGCGCAGACCATCGCCGAAGTACGCGCCGCCCTGCAGCTGCCCTGAACCCCATGATGTCTTCATCCTTGCACCCAACCCGTCCATGCGCGCCCTGATCCAGCGCGTCCTCTCCGGCAAGGTGAGCGTGGAGGGGCAGAGCGTCGCCTCCATCGGGCACGGGCTGGTCATCCTGCTCGGCGTCGGGGAGGGCGATACCGCCGCGCAGGCGCACGCCCTGGCAGAGAAGACCACCAGCCTGCGCATCTTCTCCGACCGGGATGGGAAGTTCAACCTCTCCCTGCTGGATGTCGGGGGGCAAGCGCTGGTCGTCTCCCAGTTCACCCTGTATGGCGATGCCCGCAAGGGACGGCGCCCATCCTTCACCCGTGCCGCCCGCCCGGAGGTCGCCGCGCCGCTCGTCCAGGCTTTTGCCAGCCGCCTGGAGGCGCTGGGCATCCGCACGCAGAGCGGGGTCTTCGGCGCGCACATGCTGGTGGAGATTCATAACGACGGACCGGTCACGTTATGGCTCGAGGACGAAGCCTCGAACCCCTAAGGGTGATTGCTTGACGAGTTAGAAAGGTTGTGCTAGTATCACCTCAGAAACGCCTTGCAAGAGAAAATCGCTGGAGGAAGAATGCCCAAGAAAACCCTGCTCGTCCTCACATTGACCCTGGCGGTGATCGTGTTCCTGGCTGCCTGTGAGCGCTCGGCTGTCGCCCCTGAGGCGCAGGCAACCCCGACCGAAGAGACCGATCAAGATCCGACGTTGGGTCTGCCCGACGCCTATAAGACCCAGACCACCTCGGCGGCATACACCGCCCTGGCGCAGACCATGCAGCCGGGCGGCTCGACCGTCGCCACCGTGGAAACCCCCGTGCAGACCAGCACCGGCTACTGGGACCCGACCGCGACCCCGACGACCTACATCCTGCTCCCCACCGTGGGCGGCGTCCCAGGTGCGCCCACCCCCACCCCGGGCATCCCCACGACCTATACCCTGCAGCAGGGTGAGTTCCCTTACTGCATCGCCCGGCGCCTGAACATCGACCCGGACGAACTGCTGAGCCTCAACAACCTGGTGGACGGCGCCCTGTACCAGCCCGGGCTGGTGCTCACCATCCCGCAGACCGGGCACACCTTCCCCGGCACGCGCGCCCTGCGCCCGCACCCCGGCACCTACACCGTCCAGGTGGATGACACCATCTACCGCATCGCCTGTGTCTACGGCGACGTGGACCCGATCTACCTGGCTGCCTTCAACGGCATCGCTGCCCCCTACTTCCTGACAACCGGCACGGTGCTGAACATCCCGTAAGACACGCTCAAGCCATCCAAACCCAGGCGGAGATGCTCTTCGCCTGGGTATTTATTTGCGGAGGGACAGCCGATGGTTGATGCCATCAAGTCGGAATTGATCTACACCGGGCGGGCTTTCTCGCTGCGCCGCGACACGCTCAGCCTGCCGGACGGGCGCACGACGCAGCTGGATATCATCGCCCACGTCGATTCGGTCGTGGTCCTGCCGCTGGACGCGGACCGGGAGGTGCTCTTCGTGCGCCAGTACCGCCACGCCGCCCGCTGTGACCTGCTGGAACTGCCTGCCGGCGTCTTCGACCCCGGCGAAGCGGCGGAAGACTGCGCCCGGCGCGAACTGCGCGAGGAGACCGGCATGGCGGCAGGGCATCTGCTGCCCCTGGGTGGATTCTTCCTCGCCGCGGGCTACTCCAGCGAGTACATGCACGCCTTCCTCGCCACCGACCTGCGCCCCGACCCGCTGCAGGCGGATGAGGACGAGTTCCTGTCCGTGGAGAAGGTCCCGCTGGGGGAGGTCTTCACACTCATCGCCCGCGGCGACCTGCCGGACGCCAAATCGCTGGCCGCGCTGTTCCTCGCCCGCCCGCATCTCGGAGGCTGAGGCTGGCGGCTTCAGCCCCGGCGGGGAGGCTTCCGGCTGATCACCTGCCCGGGCGCGCTTCCTGCGCCACACCTTCACCAGGCTTACGATGAACAGGATAAAGCCGGCGGGGGTCGTGAGCAGGTACAACAGCCAGTGCGTCTGCCAGCGCAAGCCCAACATGAACGCCAGGCTGTAGAAAACAGCCGCGCAGAGCGGCAGCGCCAGCAGACCGGCGTAGCGCCAGGGTGGCACGCTTCCCGGCAGTTCATCCAGCAGCGAAGCCCCGCTTTCCACCTGCCGGTTGTGCCGCAAGGTCAGCCAGACCAGCGCCAGCAGGAGCGGCAGGATCAGCGCCGCCCACGGCGCGGCAGGGATCGTGATAAAGATGAAATAGATCAGCAGGAGACCCGCCGCGATCCACCCGGAGAGCCTTCCCGGCGCCTTCATCGCCGCGCCCGTGCGGGCGAACACCCAGTAGGCGCACACCACCGGCAGGCTGGCGCCGAAGGTGTAGGCGGCAAAATCCAGCGGCTTCATCACGGCCCCATCCGGCTGGACCCACCACGAGATGCTCCACAGCCCATACGCCAGCCCGATGACCGAGGCGGTCAGCACCACCGAGCGCAGACTGCGCGCCAGCGCCCGGCGGAGCGCATACCAGCCGACCCACACGGTCAGCAGGGCATGCCATGCCAGCCCGGTGAACGAGAGCGAGAGCGGCAGGCTCTCGTACGCCGTCTGGACGATCAGCCCCTCGGTCAGCCAGCCGAAGACCGCCCCGGCGAGGAACAGCGCCCAGATGGAGCGGATGCGGAAGCGCGCCACCAGCGACAGGAAGACGAACGCCATCGCGCTGTACAGCATCCACGTGCCCAGCCAGCCGGGAAGCGAATCCCCCGGGCGCAGGCGCGCCCAGAAGAGCAGTTCCGAGAAGA
>JBFYSG010000036.1:0-5038 GCA_041301835.1 Chloroflexota bacterium
GCGCTCACCGGCGGTCCCGCCGGAGCAGCATTGGTCACCGGTAACACCGTGGTCATCAAGCCGGCAACTGATACCGGCTGGATCGTCCGCCTGCTCGTCGATTGCTTCCGCGATGCCGGTCTGCCCGATGGGGTCATCAATTTCGTGACCGGACCCGGCAGTTCGCTGGGCAAAGCCCTGGTCACTTGTGATGTGGACGGGGTCACCTTCACCGGTTCCTACCCGGTGGGTGCGGGCATTTTCCAGGATTTTTCATCCTGCAACTGGATCCGCCCCATCCTGCTCGAACTGGGCGGCAAGAACGCGGTCATCGTTTCCCGCCACGCCGATCTCGATCGTGCCGCGCTGGGCATCGTCCGCTCAGCTTTTGGCTTGCAGGGGCAAAAATGCTCGGCAGCCTCGCGCCTGTTCGTGGATGCGCCGGTCTATGATGACCTGGTCGCACGGTTGAAGCAATTGACCGAACAACTGGCGATCGGCGATCCCACCGAACGGGCAAACTACCTGGGTCCAGTCATCAACCAGGGGGCTTACAAGGAATTCCAGGATTACTGCCAGGAGATCCGCAGCGCAGGTGGTCAATTCCTGACCGGCGGGGATGTCCGCCGGGGTGGTCTGTATGACAAAGGCTGGTACTGCGAACCCACCTTTGCGCTCCAACTACCCCTAGAACACCGCCTGTGGAGCCATGAAATGTTCCTGCCGATCGCCACCATCACCAAGGTGGAGGATATTCAGCAGGGCATGCGGCATGCCAACGCGGTGAACTATGGTCTGACTGCTGGCTTCTTCGGGAACGAAGAGGAGACAGGCTGGTTTTTCAACCAGATCGAAGCCGGAGTTGCCTATGCGAACCGCCCTCAAGGTGCCACCACCGGCGCCTGGCCCGGCTTTCAGCCGTTTGGAGGCTGGAAAGCCTCCGGTTCCAGCGGCAAGAATGCCGGTGGACGCTACTACCTGCCCCTCTACATGCACGAGCAGATCCAAACCAGCGTGCGTTGATCCCCCTGCGAAATGCATCGGGCGGCAGTTTCCTGCCGCCCGTTTTCTTTAACCTCCGCCGATCACTGCCAGCAGGCGGACGACATCCTCATCCTTGATGACGTAATCCTTTGTCTCCATGGTTCCATTCACCGAGACCATCGCCACCAGTTCCGGCTTGATACCCACGCGGATAAGCGCCGCCCGCACACTCTCGCCCACCTCTGCCGGGTATTCATCCTGCAGGTTGAGCATTTTTTTCAGCGAGGCAGTTAATCGCAGCGTGGCAGGCATATTACCCAACTACTGTCCTTAATCCCAGCGCATCGATCTTCTCGGCAGTAGGCAGCCCGTTCGCATCCCAACCGCGCTGTTCGTAATACATATCCAGCAAGCGGTTGACATCCTCGAGCTTGGTGATCTGCCCCTTGGTTGCACCGCTGGTGGGCGCTTCTTCGTAGAAGCGCGGCGAGGGCATGTCCCAGGCGCGCCCAAAGCCTTCATTCTCACGGATCCAGAACATGCGGGTCAGGTTCCAGATGCGTTCACCCACCTTGTCCAGGTCCTCCCAGGTGCGGTGAATCCCGGTGATTGCCTCCAGGGCAGGGACGTAGAGGTCGCGGTCGATGCCCAGCTCCACCCACTGCAGCCGGCACCCGCCCAGCACATCGAACATCGGGCGGAAGTTCTGCAGCCAGATCACGCGCGCCACCTTTTCGGGGACGACTTTCTCCCGCCCCACCTGCAGGTCATATGTGATCGCCCACGAGCGGTTATGGTGCGCGCCCACGTCACAGGTCATGTAAGCCAGCAGCATGGCGGTGGCATTGTGCGTGGCATAGCCGGATTGCTCCATACCCTTGACATGGATGGCGAATTTTTCACTGCCCTTGCCCACCTTTTCCGCAGCGCGTTTCACGCCTTCCGCCAGCATGGCGCCCAGGCCTTCCCGGCGGGCGATCTTCCCGATCAATTCGAAGGCAGCCTCTGCGTTCCCGAATTTCAGGTCCAACCCGTCGGTCTCTTTCTTCGTCAGGAGTCCCTTTTCGTAGCACTCCATCGCCCAGGCGATGACGTTCCCGGTGCTGATCGTGTCGATCCCCAGGTCATCGCACAGCAGGTTGGCATGTGCCACCGCCTCGATGTCAGCGATCCCCAGGTTCGAGCCCATCAAGCCGATGGTTTCGTATTCAGGACCTTCGACATAGTTGTTGTATTTCTTATTGCGGCTGTACTTGCCGCACGGACACGGGCAGCCAAAGCAGCCTTTATCGGTGATCACGATCTTCTCGCGCATCACCGGACCATACAGGTTCTTGCCATCCTCAAAGGAACCCGCCGAGAAATTGCGGGTCGGCAGGGCGCCGACTTCGTCGCACCACGAGACCACGATCGTGGTCCCGTAACGCGTCCAATCCTTCAAGCCCTCGGCATCCTTGCACGCCTTGTACAGCGCCATGCCCGCCTGCTTGTAGGCGGTCATATCCGCCACCGGGACGGACTTGGTCCCATGGACCACGATGGCTTTCACCTTCTTGACGCCCATGACCGCACCGACACCGCCGCGTCCTGCCTGGCGTCCGTAGTCATGGTTGATGCAGGCGTAGGGCACCAAGTTCTCACCCCCGGGACCAATGACCGCCACCTGGAACTCCTCGCCGAGTTTTTCCTTGAAGTGCTTCTCCACCTCGAAGGTATTCCTGCCCCACAGGTCCGCCGCGTCCCGAACCTCGATCTTGTCATTATCGATCAAGAGATAGACAGGCTTGGGGCTGATGCCTTCCAGGATGATGCTGTCCAGACCGGCATAGCGCATTTCGGCAGTGAAATGACCGCCCATCGAGGCGCTGGCATAGCCGCCCGTGAGAGGCGACTTGGTCGTCCAGTCGCATTTTCCACCCCCCGGGATCAGCATACCCGAGATGGGACCACTGGAGATGATCAACTTGTTCTCAGGACCCAGCGGGTCGGCACCTTTGGGGACTTCTTTCAATAAGAAGTAAATGCCGAAGCCGCGCCCGCCGATGAAATCGCGCGCCACGTCCGAGGGTGTGGTCTCCTTGGAGACCTTCCCCTCCGTCAGATTGACCCGCAGGATGCTGCCACCATATCCATTCATCTTTGTCTCCTTATGCCGCCGGTTCCGTTTCGGCGATCCAGAGGGCGCTCGTGCCGCAGGCGGCAACGCAATCACCGCACAGATCGCACTTCCACGCCGTGGGGGCAAGTTCCGCGCGTACGAACATCACCCCTTCGGGGCATTCCGGTACGCAGGCTTCACACAAATTGCATTCATCGAACACCACATAGTAGGCGCCCCGCTCGTCCTTCTTGATCGCCTCGGTCGGGCAGACCGCGGCGCAGTCTCCACACTGGGTGCAGACCTTGACGTTATAGACCCCCGGTTCAGGGAACCTGGGCTCGATGACCAGGGCGGCTTTCTTGGGGTTGTTCTCGTTGAACAAGTTCAGAGAACAAGCGACCCGGCAGGCATTGCAGCCTGAGCATTTGGCAGGATCGACGTATAACCGCATGGTTGACTCCTTTCGTCTAAGCTTTCTGATTATACAGTCTACCAGCCCCGCCGTGGTCACGGTAGCGACATCCTTCCTGTTTTGAGTGGAAAGCTGTCCTATTTTCCATTTTGAGGTCTGGAATCATCTATAATAGGGTCATGCACACCGATTTCCACCGCCGCATGGGGACTTTCTTCATCCTTGTTGGACTGGTGCTCTTGCTGCTCTTCATCGCCTCCATCAAGGGACAGGACACCAACATCCTTTACCTGCTTGCCAGCCTGGGCGCACTGCTGCTCGCTTATCTGTCACTGCGCCGCGTGGCACGCCCCGAACCGACGCGCTTCGCCGCCATCCGCAGGGCAAGGTCCAGCGCCAGTCAGCGGCGCGCCGATAGACAGGCGAAAAAGGACCAAAAGAAGACTCCGGGTTATGACCGGAAGAAAGACGACCAACAATGACCAAGCTCATCAGCCTCTCGGAAGCCGTGACCCGTCACGTCCACCCCGGTGATACGGTCTATGCTGCCGGCTTTACACACCTCATCCCGTTTGCTGCCGGTCATGAGATCATCCGCCAGGGTCTGCGCAACCTGGTGCTGGCACGCGCCACGCCGGACCTGATTTATGATCAGATGGTTGCCGCCGGGTGCGCCCGCAAGGTGATCTTCTCTTACATGGGCAACCCGGGCGTCGGATCGCTGCGCATTGTGCGCAGCGCCATCGAAGCCGGGCAGTTGGAGTGGGAGGAGTATTCCCACTTTGGCATGATCTCCCGTCTGCAGGCAGGTGCAGCGGGTCTACCCTTTATGCCCATGAACCAGACCGGGGCTGCTGACCTGGAAAAAGCCAACCCATCCATCCGGCGTGTCACTGATCCCTATTCGGGTCGCCAGGTGATTGTCGTGCCCGCGCTCAACCCGGATATCGCCATCATCCACGTCCAGCGCGCCGATCCGCAGGGCAATGCCCACCTGTGGGGCATCATCGGCGAACAAAAGGAAGCCGCTTTCGCCTCGAAGCGCGTCATCCTGACCGCGGAGGAGATCGTGGACGAATCGGTCATCCGCTCCGATCCCAATCGGACGCTTATCCCCGGCTTCATCGTCAGCGCCGTCTGCCATGTGCCATACGCCAGCCATCCATCCTATTCGCAGGGATACTATGACCGCGATAATGATTTCTACCTTAAGTGGGATAAGATCAGCGAATCTCCTGAGGCGGTCAAGTCCTGGCTGGATGAGTGGGTCTTCGCGGTCAAAGACCGCGCCGCCTACTGGGAAAAACTGGGACCAGAGGCGCAGCAGAAATTGCAGGTCAAGCCCCGGCTGAGCCAGCCCATCAATTACGGGGCGTATTAATGCCCAGCGTACCGCCCGTGGAATTTGGTGGCGTTGGCGAGCAGATGTACTTCCTGCATGCCAATGGCTATCCACCCGCCTGTTACAAGCCGCTGCTGACCAACCTGGCAGAGGACTACCGGGTGACCGCCATCCTGCAGCGCCCGCTCTGGTCCGATAGCCAGCCCGAGGATATAGAAGA